>NZ_JAACYW010000030.1 GCF_015356825.1 Catenulispora rubra
CATCCAGCCCGTCCGCCGACTCTCCCGCCACCCCCAACACCGCGATCGGCGTCCCGACGTCGACCGCGGTCCCGGCCGGCACCAGGGCCCGCAACAGCACGCCGTCGACCTCGGCCTCCAGATCCACGCTCGCCTTGTCGGTCTCGACCGTCACCAGCGCCTCGCCCGCGGCGAACGCCGCGTTCTCCGCCACCAGCCACGCCCCGAGGACCGCCTCGGTCGTGTTCGCGGCCAGCTCCGGCATGCGGAACACAGTCGCCATCACAACCCCGCGATCTCGCGCAGCACGCGCGTGACGTCCGCCGGTCCGGCAATCGCCGCCCGCTCCAGGACCTTGCTGATGCTCGGCGAGGCCTCGCCGCCGGTCACCCGTTCCACCGGCGCGTCGAGCCAGTCGAAGTAGCGGCGCTGGATCTCGTCGGCCAGCCAGCCGCCGTACGAGGTCCCCAGCGCTCCCTGCTCGACGATCAGAACCCTGTTGGTCTTGCGGATGCTCTCCCCGATCGTCCCCCAGTCCAGGCTCGCCCGATCGAGCCAGCGCAGGTCGATGACCTCGGCGTCGATCCCGGACGCGGTCACCGCCTCCAGGGTGGCGCCGACCATCGCCAGGTAGGTCAGCACCGTCACCGCCGCACCGGGGCGCCGCACGGCGGCGGCACCCACTGGAATGCAATAGTCGAGATCGGTCACCGGCGCCTCGCCCATGGATCCGTACAGGTCGACATGCTCCAGAATGATCACCGGATCCTGGCACCGCAGTGCACTGTTCATCAGTCCCACATAGTCGAACGCCGTCGACGGCGCAGCGATGCGCCAGCCCGCGGCGGTCGCCATGATCCCGGCCGGGTCCATCGAGTGCTGCGATCCGTAGCCGGTCCCCATCGCGACCTTGCTGCGCAGCACCAACGGGACCGCGCCCGAGCCGCCGAACATGTGGCGTGCCTTGCCGATCTGGTTGAAGAGCTGGTCGGCGGCGACCCACATGAAGTCCGCGTACATGAACTCCACGACCGGGGTGAAGCGGCCGTCGATCGCGATGCCGCCGGCCAGTCCGGCGAAGGCGTTCTCGCTGATCGGCGTGCCCAGCACGCGGCCGGGGTGGGCCGCGGCCAGTCCGCGCGTCGCGCCGTTCGTACCGCCGTTGAGGCGGTGCACGTCCTCGCCCATCACGACGATCCCGGCATCCTGGCCCATCCGGTGGTCCAGCACGGCGGCCACGGCCTCGACCAGCTTGCGCGGGGCCAGCTCTCCCCCGAACGTGGCCTGCTCAGCGAACCTCGCGCCGGCGAACTCGCTCAGGTCGCCGCGCACGCCGACGTCCACGAACGCCGGGTCCGGCCACTCGGCGGCGCGGATCCGCCGCTCCCCCGGACGCCCCTCCGGGACCGGCTCCAGCAGTATCGAGCCGATGTCGGCCATCAGGGCCTTCGCCGCGGCGACGTAGTCGGCGATCTGCGACTCGGACAGCAGTTCCCGACGCACCAGGTGGGCCGATACCCGATCGATCGGATCCCGGGCCCGCCAGGCCTTCTCTTCTTCCTTGCTGCGATAGCCGAAAGCACTGCCCGGGAAGGAGCCGTTCTGATGGAAGTACCGGTACACGTCGGCCTCTACGAGCGTCGGTCCGCGTCCGGCCCGCATGTGCTCGACCGCCTCGCCCATCGCGAGGTGGACAGCCAGCGGATCCATCCCGTCGACCTTCCAGCTCGCGATGCCGAAGCCCGGACCGCGCCCGGACAGCCGGGGCTCGCCGGTGGCCTCGCCGACGCTGGTCGAGACCGCGTAGCCGTTGTTCTCCACGAAGAAGCAGACCGGCAGCTTCCAGGCCGCAGCCAGATTGAAGGTCTCCAGAGTCGAGCCGATGTTGATCGCGCCGTCGCCGAAATACGTCACCGACACCGCGTCGGTCCCGGCCTGCCGGTGCGCCCAGGCGAAGCCCGCGGCCTGCGGCACGCCGCCGCCGACGATGGCGTTGGTGCCCATCGCGCCGGCTTCCTTCCACTGCAGGTGCATCGAGCCGCCGCGGCCGTGACTGAAGCCCCGGTCCAGTCCGCAGATCTCGGCCAGCGTGCGCAGCAGCAGCTCCCTGATGTCGGCGCCGATACCGGCGAGCGGGTCCAGCCCTTTGGGCGCGAGATGCCCGAGCGCCTTGGCCAGGAACTGGTGGTGGCCACGGTGCGAGCCGTTGACGGTGTCGGCCGTGGTCAGCCGCAGTGCGGACCCGACCGCGCCGCCCTCCTGGCCGATGCTGGAGTGCGCCGGGCCGTGGACCAGCCCGAGGGAGGCGAGTTCGAGCACGTACTCCTCGAAGACCCGGATCAGGACCAGCTCGGCCAGCATCGTCTTGAGGAGTTCGGGCGCTGCCGTGTCCCAGTCCTTGTCGGTCGTCTTGATCTCGACCCAGGCCACCGCGGGCTTGAGGAACTTGTGAGTGGTCACGCTGCGTCGCCTCGCTCCCGGTCGAACGCCTTGCCGTGCGGATACGAGACGAGTTCGAACTGCATGCCCCAGGGCGCCAGGAAGTAGACCCAGCGCTGGCCCGCGCTCGGACCCCGGCTCACCGTCGGGTCACCGAGCACGGTGACGCCCCGCGAACGCAGGTAGTCGACGGCTTTATCGAGATCCTCGACGTAGAGTGCCACGTGGTGCCCGCCGATATCGCTGTTCTTCGCCTGTCGAGGAATCTGGTCCGACGCCTCGTACTGGAAGACCTCGAACACCGCCTGGCCCCCGCAGCGAAAGAAGTGCAGCTGCCGCATCACCGCACGCGGATGGACGTTCAAATGCTCGCTCATCCACGGGCCGTCGGCGTCCTGGAAGGGTCCGAGGCTGTACATGTACTCGCAGCCCAGCACGTCGACCAGGAAATCGCGGGCCTGCTGAAGGTCGGGCACCGTGAAGCCGATGTGGTCCAGCCGGGTCAGTCCCGGCAGGCCACCGGGCACCCGGGAAGATGTCTCGACCACCGCACTCACCAGTCCACCGCGATGTACTTGTCCTCCAGGTAGTCGAGCAGCCCTTCGTGGCCGCCTTCCCGACCCAGACCGGACTGCTTGACCCCGCCGAAAGGCGCTGCGGGGTCGCTCACCAGACCGCGGTTCAGGCCGACCATGCCATACTCCAGCGCCTCGGCGACCCGCAGGCCGCGGGCCAGATCAGTGGTGTAGACGTAACAAACCAGGCCGTACTCCGTGGCGTTCGCGGCGGCGATCGCCTCGTCCTGGCTGGTGAAGGAGACGATCGGGGCCACGGGCCCGAAGATCTCCTCATCGAGGATCGCGGCGTTCGACGGCACATCGCACACGACCGTGGGCTCGTAATAGAAACCCGGTCTGTCCGGCCTCTTCCCGCCGGTCAGCACCCGCGCCCCAGCGGCGACCACACCGGTCACCAACTCGTCCACCTTCGCCACGGCCGCTTCGTTGACCAGCGGCCCGACCTGGGTGTCCGGCGCGGTGCCGGGTCCGACGACCAGCGCGGCCATCCGCTCGGCCAGCCGCCGCCCGAACTCCTCGGCCACCGGCGCCTCGACATAGAAGCGGTTCGCGGCCGTGCACGCCTCGCCCGCGTTGCGCATCTTGGCGACCATCGCACCCTCGACGGCGGCGTCCAGGTCGGCGTCGGCGAACACCAGGAAGGGCGCGTTGCCGCCGAGCTCCATCGACGCGTTCACCACCCGGTCCGCCGCCTCGCGCAGCAGCACCCGGCCCACCTCGGTCGAGCCGGTGAAGGACACTTTCCGGACCCGCGGATCGTGCAGCATAGCCGAGACCACGGCCCCGGAGCGCCGCGCGGGCAGCACGTTCACCACGCCGGCCGGAACTCCCGCCTGCTCCAGGATCGCCGCGACGGCCAGCGCCGTGAGCGGCGTGTCGCTGGCCGGCTTCAGCACCACGGTGCAGCCGGCGGCCAACGCCGGGCCGATCTTCCGGGTCGCCATCGCGGCCGGGAAGTTCCACGGCGTGACCAGGACGCAGACGCCCACCGGCTGCCGCAGAACCATGATCTTGTTGGTCCCCGACGGCGCGGTCGCCACCGAGCCCTGCGCGCGCACCGCTTCCTCGGCGTACCAGCGGAAGAATTCGGCGGCGTAGGCGACTTCCCCACGCGCGTCGCTCAGGGCTTTGCCATTCTCCAGGGAGATCAGGTTGGCCAGCTCATCGCGGCGCTCGACCATCAGGCCGAACGCACGCCGCAAAGTCTCGGCACGCTCCCGCGGCGCGGTCGCCGCCCAGGCCTTGCCGGCGGCCGACGCCGCGTCCACCGCACGCGCCGCGTCGGCCACGGTGCCGTCGGCCACGCTCGCCACGACATCGCCGGTGGCCGGGTCGAGCACGTCGAAGCGCCCGCCGTCCGAGGCCGACCCCCAGGTCCCGCCGACGTAGAGATCCGTCGGCACATCCTTCATCAGCATCCGAACACCTCTCAGTACGCGTTGGCCACGACCAGGTCCTGCGCCGGGAAGAGCGTCAGGACCCTGGCGCCCTCCGGCGTGAGGACGACTTCTTCCTCAATCCGCGCGGCGGAGAAACCGTCGCTGGCCGGGCAGTAGGTCTCCAGCGCGAAGACCATCCCGGCCTGGAGTTCGACCGGCTCGGTCAAGCTGTTGAGCCGGGAGATGATGGGCCGCTCGTGCAGCCCCAGGCCCAGCCCGTGCCCGAACTGGAGCCCGAAGGCGGCCATCTCGTCCCCGAACCCGAACTCCGTGGCGGCGGGCCAGGACAGCGCGATCTCGTCGGTCCCGACCCCGGGCATCACCTGGGCGATCGCCGCGTCCATCCACTCCCGCGCCCTGGCGTACGCAGCACGCTGGCTCGCCGTCGCGCTGCCCACCGCGAACGTGCGGTAGTAGCAGGTCCGGTAGCCGTTGAAGGAGTGGATGATGTCGAAGAACGCCTGGTCCCCGGGCCGGATCAGCCGGTCGGTGAAGTTGTGCGGGTGCGGGTTGCAGCGCTCGCCGGACACCGCGTTGACCGCCTCGACCTGGTCCGAACCCATCTCGTAGAGCCGCTTGTTGACCAGCGCGACGACGTCGTTCTCCCGGATCCCCGGCTTGAGGACCTCGACCACGTCCTGGTAGACCCCGTCGACCATCGCGGCGGCCTGGTTGAGCAGGGCGATCTCGTCGGAGGACTTGATCTGCCGGGCATCCAGCATGAGCTGCTGGGCGTCGACCACGCGCAGGCCCTGCCGCTGCATCTCGAACAGGAATGCCGGCTCGACGATGTCGACGCCGACCGGCGCGCCGGCCAAGCCGGAGTCCTCCAGCAGGCCCCTGATCTCGCGTACCGCGGACTCCATCAGCCCAGCACTCGGCGGGATGGCTCCCCGCAGGCCGAGCATCCCGGCCCGGCAGTTGTCCGGCTCCAGCCACGGCGAGTACAGGCGGTGGTGCCGCGCCGCCGACCCGAAGTCCCACAGCACCGGCTCGCCGCCGCGGGCGAGCAGCGCGTAGCGCGTCATCTTGTCGCCGAGGGCGCCACCGATCCAGGTCTGGGTGGTGTAGCGGATGTTGTAGAAGTCGAACAGGAGGAACGCGCCACACTCGCTCGACTCCAGAGCGGCCCGAGCGCGGGCCAGACGGTAGTCGCGCAGCCGGCCGAAGTCGACGCGCTGCTCGAAGTCGACCGCGGAGTGTCCGGGGGCGGGCAGGGGGGCGGCGCTCGGCGGCGCGACGGTCGGCTGCGGAGTCGTGCGCGCAGTCATCGGATCGCCCCTGCGCGGGAGGGCTGAGCGGTCATGGCCTGGCTCCTTCGAGCGGAGGGAAAGCAATCGTTTGCCCCGGGGAGCGGGGACCGGGTTGCGGAACGTGATGCCGGGCAGAGCCGCCCGAACGAGATCACGAGGACTGCAATCGTTTGTTGCCGATATGGCCGCCACGGTAGTGAGCGGGGATCGGCGGTGTCAATGGCCGGCGGCCCGCTCCTGACCCGCTCCTCGCACCAGGTCGCGGAAATGCCGCTCGGAAGTCTGCGGCTTCGCCGGCCCGCCGCCACAATCGGTTGCTAAAATGGCGCCGCCGATCATCTCCACATCCTCCGCGCAGGACGGACGCCGCCATGACCCAACCGGGGCCGGTCCCCAAGCCGCCCACGCTGCGGGACGTCGCCCAGCGGGCCGGCGTCCATTCCGGGACCGCGTCGCGCGCGCTGAATCCGCGGACGCGATCCATGGTGAACTCGGACACGGTCAAGCGGGTGCTGCGGGCCGCAGCGGCGCTCGGCTACGAACCCAACCCGATCGCCCGGAGCCTGCGGACGAACAAGACGCACACGGTCGGCATGTTCATCCCCGACGTGTCGAACCCGCTGTTCTCCTCGATGGTGCGCGGAGTCGAGCGGGTGCTTTCCGAGCAGGACTACGCGCTGCTGCTCGCCGACACCGACAACTCCGTCGAGCGGGAGTCCTCGCTCTACACCGCGTTGCGGGGCCGCCAAGTCGACGGCCTGGTGATCGCGACAGCCCAGCGAGACAGCCCGCTGATCGACCGGATGCTGACCGACCAGGTGCCGTTCGTACTGGTCAACCGGGTGTCGCTGGAGCATTCCACGCTCGCCGTGACCGGTGACGAGGCCAGCGGCGTGCGGCAGGCCGTCGCGCATCTGGCGGGACTCGGCCACACCCGGATCGCCTACTTGGCCGGCCCGCAGCGGACGTCGACCGGCGTGGTGCGGCTGGCCGCGTTCCGGCAAAGCATGCTCGAACACGGATTCACCCCGCTGCCCGAGGAGATCGTGGAGTGCGCCTCCTGGAGCGAGGAAGCCGGGTCCGAGGCCATGGCCCGGCTGTGCGCCGCCGGCCTCGCGGCCACGGCGGTGGTGGCGGGCAACGACATGATCGCGGCCGGCTGCTACGACGTCCTCCGGGAGTTCGGCATCGGCTGCCCGGACGACGTCAGCGTCATCGGCTTCAACGACATGCCCTTCGTCGACAAGTTCTCGCCCCCGCTGACGACGGTGCGGCTGCCCAACCGGGAGCTCGGCGAGGAGGGCGCGGCACTCCTGTTGGACCGGATGGCCGGGCAGGCACCGATCGCGAAGACCATCGTGCTGCCGGTGAGCTTGGTGGTGCGGGGGTCGACGGCGCCGCCTCGGTGAACCGCGGCTTCTGGGCGGCGCCCAGAAGCCGCCTCACGCCGCGCTCAGTCCGCGGCGCGCGCCGCGAGCCCGTCCCCGACCTCAACGTCCTCCGGCACAAGCTCCAGGCCTGAGTTGTGGGCCTGCTCGACGAGCAGCGCGGCGAAGTCCTGCTCGCCGTGGCCGCGGGCGACGGCCGCCTCGACCAGCTGCCGGGTCAAAGCGGCGAGCGGCATCGGCATGTGCGACTGCTTCGCCGCGGACAGGCCGAGGTCGAAATCCTTTCGCAGCAGGGTCGTCGTGAACGTCGGCGTGAGGTCGAGGTTCACGAAGGCGGGCGTCTTGTAGCCGCTGAAGACGGATCCCATGACCGAGGCGTTGAGAAAGCCCAGGAGCGCCGCACGGGAGACGCCGCCCTTCTCGGCCAGGACGACCACCTCGGCCAGCGACTGGGTGACGACGCCGAGGAAGACGTTGTGGGCGAGCTTCACCAGGCGGGCCTCCTCCCCATGGCCGACGTATGTCACCGTCTGCCCGATGTCGAGCAGCAGCGGCCGGACCTCGTCGTAGGCGTCGGCGGGCCCGGACACCGCGATCGAGAGCAGGCCGGCCTTGATGACCTTGGCGTTGCCGCTGACCGGCGCGGCCAGGAAGGCGGTGCCGCGCTCGGCGGCCGCGGCGCGGATCCGGGCCGAGGTCTCCTGCGAGACGGTGCTCGAATCCACGATGACGCGGGGCGCCCGTTCCTGGCGCAGCAGGCCGTCGGGGCCGAGCAGGACCTGGTCCAGGTCGGCGTCGGCGCTGACCATGGTGCAGACCACATCGCGGCCGGCCAGGTCGGACACGGCGTCGACGACGACCGCGCCCAGGTCCTCGGCCTTGGCCCGGGTGCGGTTCCACACGTGGACGTCATGGCCGGCGGCGACCAGCCGGGCGGCCATCGCGTGGCCCATGCGGCCGGTTCCGATCCAGCCGAGGGTCGGGTTCTCGCCCAAGGCGACACCTTCTTTCTGGAGTGCTGCGTCAGCCGGGAGGGCTGCTTGCGGTGCTGTGTCGGCTTTCATTTTGGTTTCAGAGCTGGTGGTCACGCCGTGGCGGCCTTCCGGATCGCGGCCCCGCCGCCGGATGGCGCGCGTCCCCGGCGTCCGGTACCACCGGCCGGGGCGTCGCGCCGAGATACAACCGGGCCACCTCCGGATCCTGGAGCAGGCCGGAGCCGGTTCCGGTGAGGCGTACCGTTCCGGCTTCCAGAACGGCGCCGAAGTCCGACACGGCGAGGCCGGAGCGGGCGTTCTGCTCCACGAGCAGTACCGTGCGGCCGGTCGCGGCAAGGCGGGTGACGCTTTCGAAGACGAGCCTGCGCGAGCCCGGGTCCAGGCCGATCGACGGCTCGTCCAGCAGCACGATCTTCGGGTCCAGAACCAGGGTGCGCGCGAGCTCGACCTGCTTCTGCTCGCCGCCGGACAGCGATCCGGCGTGCTCGTGGCGCCGGCGGGCGCAGATCGGGAACATCTCCATCGCGGCGTCGATCCGCTCGCGGACCAGCTTCTTGTCCTTGACCAGGTGCCCGCCCATGAGGAGGTTGTCGGCGACACTCATCGCCGGGAACAGGCTGCGCTCCTGCGGCACCTGGGCGATGCCGAGCAGCAGCCGCGCCTTCGGGCTCAGGGCGCCGATCTCCCGGCCCTCGTGCCGGATGCTGCCCAGGCGCGGTTTGATCAGGCCGCTGACGGCCTTCAGCACGGTGGACTTCCCGGCCCCGTTCGGGCCGATCAGGCAGGTGACGGTCCCGGCCGCGATCGTGAGGTCGACGCCCTTGAGGATATCGCCCGCACCGTAGCCGGCGACCACGCCGGACAGTTCGAGGATCGGTTCGGTGACGATCTCCGTCGTCGCACTCATCTCAGTCTCCCAGGTACGCGTCGACCACGCGCGGGTCCCGTTGGGCGTCGGCCGGCGAGCCGGTGAAGATCCGGGCGCCCCGGTCCAGCACGATCACCGGGTCGCAGAGCCGCATGACGAAGCCCATGTCGTGCTCGACGACGAGGAAGGTGACTCCGGCGGCGTTCCGGTCCCGGATGTGCCGCTCCATGGTCTCGATCAGCACCGGGTTGACGCCCGCGGTCGGCTCGTCCAGCAGGACCAGCCGGGGCGAGCTCATCAGGACCGCCGCGAACTCCAGGAGTTTGCGCTGGCCGTAGGAGAGCTCCGAGGCCAGCAGGTCGGCGACGTGCGAGAGCCGGAACTCCGCCAGGAGCTCGCAGGCCCGTGCCCGGTCCGCCTTGGCGACCCGTGCGGTCAACAGCTGCCGCCAGGAGTATCCGCCGGCGACCACCATGTTCTCGACGACCGTCAGGTGCGGGAAGACCCGCGCCTGCTGGAACGTACGGGTCAGGCCCTTGCGATACAGCTTGCCCGCGTCGGCGTGCGTGACGTCCTGCCCGGCGAACCGGAACCGGCCGCCGTCCGGCTTGAGGTACCCGGTGACCAGATTGAACAGCGTGGTCTTGCCGCTGCCGTTCGGCCCGATCAAGCCGGTGACGCCGCCCTCGGCGACCTCGATCGCGCAACCGTCGAGGGCGCGGACCCCGCCGAAGACCTTGGTCGCCGCCTCGACTTCCAACAGGGCACTCATATGGCCACCCCCCGGACCTTTTCGGACAGCTTCAGCGCGGCGGCGGGCCCGGCGCCGCCGGCCGCCCCGTCGCGGGCCAGACGGGAGACGCGGAGCCGGTCGGCGACCGTCGGGACGATGCCGCGCGGCATCAAGAGCATGATCAAAAGGAACACGCCCGCGTAGGCGATCAGGTAGAACTGGTTGCCGCCGAGCTGGTACGCCAGATACTGCTGCGCCGGGACCAGGATCAGGGCGCCGAGGACCGGGCCCCACAGGGTCGCGCGGCCCCCGAGGAAGACCATCAGGACCATGCCGATGGTCAGCAGCGGGTCGAAAGCGTAGCGCGGATAGATGAAGCCCTGGTAGTAGGCCCACACTCCGCCGGCCATCGCCGCGAGGCCGACGCTCACTGCGAACGCCACGACCTTGATGCCGGTGACGCGGACGCCGATCCCGCGCGCCTTGTCCTCGTCGGCGGCGACCGCCTGCAGGGACAGGCCGACCTTGCTGCGCGTCGCGCCGAACGTGAGCAGCATCGCGACGAGCAGCAGGACCAGCATCGCGTAGTAGAAGGGCCATTCGAAGTGGTCCAACCCGAACGGGGGGACCGGCAGCGACTTGCCCTGTGACCCTCCGGTCCAGGACCGGAGGTTCGTCGCCAGGGTCTGCGCGACGAACAGCAGGGTGATCGTCACGATCGCGAAGACGTCCGAGCGGGTGCGCATCGCGATGAACGCGACGGGGATGCCGATCGCGGCGGCCAGCAGACCGACGAGCGGAAGCCAGTAGAAGGGCTCGTATCCGCTGGTCACCTGCCGGTGCTGGAACAGCAGTGCCACGCTGTAGGCGCCGACGCCGAAGAACGCCGCGTGCCCCAGCGACGGATAGCCGGCGAAGCCTCCGACCAGGTTCCACGAGCTGGCCAGCGCCGCGTACATGAGCGTGAAGAACAGCAGGTTGAGGACCCAGTGGTCCAGCCCGAACAGCGGAAGACTCACGGCGATGACGGTGAATCCCCCGCCCCGCACGGCACTCAGACTTGTCCGGCGCGTCACAGCGACCCCCTTTCCGTGGCCCCGAACATGCCCTGCGGACGGACCAGCAGGACCGCGAGCAGGATGATGAAGAACGTGAACTCCGCCCAGGTCGGGTTGATCGTCGAGGCGACGACCGCCGAGGACGTGGAGATGATGATCGCGGCCAACACCGCACCGCCGATGCTGCCCATGCCGCCGAGGACCACGACTGACAGCAGCTTGCTGATGAGGTCGTAGTGGCTTCCCGCGTTGAAGGGGAACAGGAGTCCGTACACGGCGCCCGCCGCGCCGGCCGTCGCCGCGCCCAGGCCGAAGCCGAACGCCGACACCCGCTGGGTGTCCACGCCGAGCAGCCGCGCGCTGGCCGGGTTCTGGACCGTGGCCCGCACCGCGCGGCCGAAGCCGGTGAAGCGCAGGATCGCGTAGAGCACGGCCAGGAGCACGATCGACAGCGTGAACGCGGCCAGGCCGACCAGCGTCACCTGATACCCGAACAGCGTCCAGCTCTTGTTGGCGTAAGAAGTGTTGATGGCGCGGAGGTCGGTCTTCCAGACGACGCTCATCACGCCCTCGATCAGCAGCGCGACGGCGAACGTCACCAGCAGGCTGAGCTGTGCCGAGTCCTCACGGCGCAGTGGTCTCAGGAACACCGCCTGGACCGCGACGCCGATCACGAACATCGCGGCGGTGGTGATCGGGATGGCCAGGAACGGGTCGATCCCGAATTTGGTGAACAGGGTGTAGGACAGGTACGCGGCCAGGATCACCATCGCGCCCTGGGCGAGGTTGACGACTTTCATGACCCCGAAGATCAGGGTCTGGCCGGAGGCCATCAGCGCCAGGACCCCGCCGGTGAGGACACCGAAGATGATCCCTTGGATCAGTGCGTGCATGCTCAGCCGCCCCAGTTCGGCTTCGGGAAGACCGGCGCGGCCTGCGCACGGTCCGCCGGGTAGACCGGGGTGAGCTTGCCGTTCTCCCACTCGACCAGCGTGAAGGCGCCCTGCGGCCGGCCTACGGCGTCCCAGCTGAGCGTGCCGAGGACGGTGGGCCAGCTTCCGGAGTGCAGAGTGCTGATGACGGTGGCGTTGTCGATCTTGCCGGCCTGCTTGGCGACGTCCTCGACCAGCTGCCCGGCGGCGTACGCCTCGGCGGTGGAGTTGTCGATCTGGTCGATGGTGCCGCCGTACTTGGCCAGGTAGGCCGACGCGAACTCGGCACTGCCCGGGGCCTTCGTCGCGGGATACCAGTCACCGGCGGAGAAGACCCCGGCGACATTCCCGGCGCCGACCTTGTCCGGGAACTCCACCGGCGAGTTCGCGCCGTTGGACATGAACAGGAACTTCGGCGAGAACTTCAGCTGCACCATGGACTTGACCTGGCTGTACGCGTCCGAGCTCTGGGTCCCGCTGACCACGACGTCCGGGTTCGCGGCGGCGACCTTGGCCATGACCGGCCCGAGGTCCAAGGTCTCGGCGGCGTACACCTGCTTGTACACCGTCCGGATCCCGGCCGCCTCGAAGCGCGCCCGGATGTCCTCGGCGATCGGCGCCGAGAACGGGTCGTCGAGCTCCGCGTACGCGGCGGTTTTGGGCCGCTGATCGGCGGGCAGGGACAGGATCCAGTCCGCGAAGACCTCTCCGGACTGCACGACCGGCGCCGGCTGGACGAAGAACAGATTGCCGAGCTTCTGGTCGAACACGGCGGGACCGCCGCCAGCCGGCTCGATGAACGCGTAGCCGTAGCGCTTCGCGACCTGCGAGGCGGGGACCGTCAGCAGGCTGGAGAAGGGACCGAAGACCAGGTCCGCATGGTCGCGGTTGATGAGGTTCTGGTAGTTGGTGACGACCTGGTCGGTGCTGGAGGCGTCGTCGACGACCTTGATGGTGACCTGGCGGCCGAGGATGCCGCCGCTCTTGTTGACCGTGTCGGCCCACAGCTGGTAGCCCCTCTGCACCGCCTTCCCGCTGTCGGCGAAGTCCCCGGTCAGCGACAGCGAGGCGCCGATGACCAGCGGCCCGCTGGTCTTGCCAGCGGCCGCGCCACGGCCTGTGGACGAACCGGTCGACTTCGCGCACGCGCCGACGCCCGCGACCACGACCACGGCGGCCAGCAGCGCCGCCGGACTCAGAAAACGATTGCGTCTATCCATGGCCGAACTCCTCGTGCCAGAGAAATGAGAGAGCTGATCCCCAGGGGTCAGAGCCCCGGGCATGGGCGGATCCGACGTCACAATCGATTGCAGTAACAATCGATTGCAAGCACGATGGCGCGCAAAGGCGGGAGGTGTCAAGAGTTTCGTCACACGGTCGCAACAGGACGGATCTGGAGCTTCGGGCGTACCTGTCCGAACAGTGCGCCTGCCGATAATGTCGTCCAGACAGGTCAGGCCACGTGTTGGTACTCGTGGATGATGCCACCGAGTCGGTCGTGTCGACGGATATCAAGGCCGGTGATGCGCTGTGGGTCGGCGATTGGTGCGGGCACTGCACGTAGCGGCGCGGCCTGCTCCATCGCTTGGCGAGCCCAATAGTGGTTGTAGGTCTCGTACTCGTGCAGGGCGTGCAGCAGGTGACGCTGGTTCCAGATCAAGGTGCGGTCCAGCAGCTCGCGGCGGCAGGTCTGCACCCACCGCGCCATGACCGAGTTCATCCGCGGCACCCGGATGCCACTGAGCACGACCTGAATCCAGGCCTGCGCAAGGATCTCGTCGAACAGCGGCGGGAACTTCGCATCCCGGTTCCGGATCAGGTACTTGACCGCGGCTCCGGCTTCTTCCAGATCCATGACCAGGTTCCGCGCCGCTTGCGCGACCCACGCAGCAGTGGGATGGGCCGTGGTGCCCAGCACACGGACCCGCCGCGTGGCGTGCCCGATAACAGCCAGGATGCACTGGCGCTGCCCGTTCAGCGTGACGGTCTCGATGAAGTCGCACGCCAGCAGCGCGTCAGCCTGGCTGCGCAGGAACGCGGCCTAGGTCGTGACGGTGCGCTCGGGCGCCGCCTTTGATGCCCTCGTCCTTGAGAATCTCCCAGACGGTCGAGACCGCGACCTTTATGCCCAGAGTAGCCAGCTCGCCATACACGCGGCGATAACCGCAGCTTGGGTTCTCCCTGACCAGGCGCAGCACTAGGGCGTGTTTTAGAAGTCGCGTGGAGGTGTGGCGCTGTAGCGGGCAGTGAGCCAGATCGTGACGTCTCGGGCGATGCGGCCGAGGTCGTGCTGAACGGTGAGCTCGTGCTCGCGGTAGCGGGCATCTCGCAGCTCGACCTCGTAGCCGCCGTCGTCCAGCAGCGATACCGAGGCGAACCAGTCCTGTTCTTCGCCGTCGTTCTGAACTACGACGAAGGTGTTGTCGGTGTGGTTCAGCTTCTGAAACATCATGAACAGCCCGTCCTCGGAGGGGCTCGCGGTGCTGTCGCCGTTCTCGGCGTCGGCAATATAGCCGGGCATCGGGGTCCTTCCGGTTCAGGCGGTGTGCGGGCACCAGCATGGCAGGCGCCGATCGGGGATCACAGCCACTCGGCCAGCGCGGCAATGGTCACGGTGGCGGTGAACCGGACGGCGAGTTTGTCATATCTGGTGGCCACGGCGCGGTACCGCTTGAGCCGGTTGATCCCGCACTCCACGGCGTGGCGCAGCTTGTAGTCATCCTTGTCGAACACCGGCGGGCGGCCACCTGCGCTGCCGCGTCGTTTGCGTCCGGCGATCTGGTCGCGGCGCTCCGGGATGGTGGCCCGGATCCCGCGCTTGCGCAGGTAGGCCCGGTTGGCCTTCGAGCAGTACGCCTTGTCCGCGCGCACCCGGTCCGGACGGCACCGCGGCCTGCCGGCTCCGATGCGCGGCACCCGGATCGCCTCCAGGACCGGCACGAACTGCGGGGAGTCCCCGCGCTGCCCAGCGGTGACCACCAGCGCGAGCAGCCGCTGACCGTGTTCACATGCGAGGTGAATCTTGCTGGTCAGCCCGCCCCGAGACCGCCCCAGACCGTGATCGGCGGGCTCGGCCTGCACCCCGCCAGGCGGCTCCTTCTGCGCCGCTCCGTCCCTGCGGGCACCGGCCGCATGCTGGTGAGCCCGGCAGATCGTGGAGTCCACCGACACATCCCAAATGATCCGCTCGGCAGCATCAGCCCTGGCCTGCAGCTGTGTGAGCAGCATCGCCCACACACCCTCGCGCTGCCAACGCCGGAACAGACCGTAGACCGTCTGCCAAGGCCCGTACTCTTCTGGCAGGTCACGCCACGGCAGACCAGTGCGGACTCGATTCCGCACCCCATCGATCAGCCTGCGCTGGCACAGCGCGGGCCGCCCCGAGGCCGCCACCGGCAACAACGGCTCCAGCGCCGCCCACTGCGCATTATTCAAGTCCCCACGCGCCACACCGAGATCATCCCGGCATGGCGCGTTCAGCGCAGCAGGGTTCTAAAACACGCCCTAGACGCCTCACTCGTGCAGGCGGCCAGCCATGTCTCGGTCGCCCCTCAGCCCTGGCAGCAGTCTCACCCGAAGGGAGCGTTGGCCAACTTCAGTGAGACGAGACTGACTCTTCGGCCAGCTTGGATGAGAACTGGCCAGGTCCACTGAGACAGGTCAGCTGACCTGGTGAAGACCTACCATGCCGAGGTCGCTAAGCGTCTGGAACTCAAAGAAGGCCGGCTCGGCAAGCTGAAGTGGATGCTGCCCGTCGGCACCGACGGGACCACCGCTATCGTCCAGCCCCACCTGGACCCCTACCTTGCGGCGACTATGGCTGGCTACGGACACTTTGATCGGTTCGTGATGGAGCGCTACGTCTTCGGCTGGCGCCCCGCCAGCTTCATCGACCGGAAGCTCCGGCCCTTCGTGAACGGCGAGTAGGTCCCGACGCCCGGCGGCCCAGGACAACCCCCGCCGCCGGGCGATCCTGCGGCCGCCAGGGCTTCGCCGCGATCTTCAACGGCTGAGACGCGCACCGCTGGCGGGAAGCGGCTCACAACTTGCCTTACTTGCCTAAAGCTCCTGCAACACCCTCACCAGCAGGAAGGCTTGACAACCCAAGATAACACTCGACCTGGTCTACCAGTGCCGCCTTCCGCTGTCCACGAGCACCGTCACCTACGTCGCCGACCTGCTGCGCAAGCATCTGAAGGCGATCGGATCACGCTGGCGATCCCGGTCCGCGGGCCAGACCGCGGTGCTGGTGCTCGCGGTGCTGCGCCACGACCAGCACGCCGCCGACCTGGCCAGCGGCAACGACGTGTCCGACACGACGATCCGGCGCTGGACCAACGAGGTCGTCGACCTGCTCGCGGCCAAGGCGCCGCGCCTGGACCGCGCCCTGAAGAAGATCGCCCGACGCGGCGGGGAGGTCGTCCTGATCGACGGCACCTTGATCCCCACCCGCCGCCGCACCGGCCAGGCCAACAGGCACAACTACTCCGGTAAGCACCACCGCCACGGCCTGCACTTCCTCGCCCTCACCGACGAGAACGGCCGCCTGGCCTGGATCTCCGCCGCCAGACCCGGCCGCACCCACGACGCCACCGCCGCCCGCCACGACCACATCGTCGACCACCTGAAAGCCGCCGGCCTCGGCGCCCTGGCAGACCTCGGCTTCCTCGGCGTGGACAAGCCAGCCGACCCCGACGACCTGGTCATCATCACCGGCTACAAGGCCACCCGCTACCGCAAACTCACGACCGGTCAGAAAACCGCCAACAAGATCCTGGCCGCCGGACGCGCACCCGTCGAGCACGGCTTCGCCCACCTCAAAAACTGGCGCATCCTCACCAAACTCCGCACCAACCCCGCCCGCGCCACCAACCTGCTGCGCGCCCTGCTCGTCCTGACCAACGTCGAAGCCGATCGATGACAGATGATCTAGACCCAAGACAGTCGCAGCCAACCAGCACGAGCACCTACCAACCCTGCCACGCCAGCGGCCTGACCAGCTACTTCAAGATGGCAACCGCCCAATCGGTTAATGGCCGGTCTCGAGTGCGGCCGGCATGCCTTCGGTGCTGTCGGCACCCGCCTGTCCTTGCCACCAAGCCACAGGGCCCCGCCTCTACACGGTGAGCCCAGTCGCCCGCCCGGGCCAGCACATGCACATCGACGCCACCCCGCTCGATATGCTCGCGCTGCTCGACGACGGGATCGGGCGGCCGCGTCGACCGGCTGGAGACCCTTGCGCGCACCCGGCGGTGATCAGGGGCGTTTGCGCAGCTGAGTAGTTATGGCAGCGCCCAACGAAGCATCAAGACGGTCGGTGTCAGCAACTCCGAGCTGCTTGGCCAGCGCTGCGCTGTAGAGGTCCACCACCGCCTCAATCAGCTGTGCGAGGACGTCGGCCGCCTGCCGTCCGCGGAGCCAGCCGGTCACCGACGTGGCCAGGCCGATGACCGCAGCCGGCCACCACCACGCGCCCACGATCACGTAGAGAAGTCCCCAGCCGGTCAGCCGGGCCGCGGTGGAGTAGGCATCCTGCGCTGTGCCGACCTCTTGGCGCGCGGAGTCCGGAACGACGAGCCACAGCGCTGGCCAGGCGCTGGCCAGGTCCAGTTCGTATGCTGTGCCGATGCGCCGTTCCGTGAGCAGCAGCCGGTCACCGATCCAGGTCGGACGTTCCGGTCGGACTAGTCCGATCCGTTCGCGCCGCGCAATGGCGGAATCAGCGTAGGCAGGCAGCTTCGGCACGGCCGGGGTGGAAGGCCGGGCCGCGGTGCCGGGCCCCTGCCGCCCGGTGGGCGGATAGATGCTCAGAGCCGCCTTGCGGATACCGGCCGCCTCCCGTGATTCCGCCCGGGTCCAGCGGCGGCGGCGCCAGGCGACCAGAAGACCGGCGGGCCGGCGAAGCCCGGGCGTCACCCAGAACCTCTCGACACCGTGACCGGCCAATGTGCCCGCCAGCCCGGCCGCGGCACTGGCCGCCAAGACGCCGGCGGCGATGAGGGCAAGCCCACCGCCGCTGTGTGCCTCGGAACTTTGCGACGCAGCGTCGGCCGCGCGGGAGAGAGCGGTGACGCTGACCGCATCAGGCTGTCCAAGACGCAGCGCCGCCGCGATCGCGGTGACGAACAGCAGGCCCGGCATGACCAGGACGGAGATCCACCGATCGGCGAGCCGGCCGCTAAGTTCGCTCAGGAAGTTCGTCACTTCGCCAGCTTGCGCAGCGTGCACGGGCCTTGGAGTATCGCGCACATCGGTGACGGGTTCTCGCCCCCGGCCACGTCGACGCGACTGCACCGCGCCGCCGGGCACATCCAGACCTCGACGAACCCGTGCGGCCCAGTGTCAGGCAGCGAACGGAACGACCGGAACCCCTCGGTCAGCCCGCCGTCGAACCCGTGATCCCGGAAGACCCGGTCCAGCTCGTCCAGATCGGCCGTCACGACATCGGGATCCCAGTTCGGGCCCGCCACCACACCGAGCACGCGCTCCAGGACCTCGGAAGCACCGAATTCGGCGGCCAGTTCCCGGGCCCCGCCGTCGCCCAGCGCCACGCAGAGCCGCTCAAGGCGCTGATCCACAGCTCCCAACACCCGACCTCGTTTCCGTGGTATCGGCGCAAATCCTTCCCCGGAGGCGGCGCGATGGGCACTACTGTAGTCACAGGGAACGATGACCTGAAGAGCCGACTGGTCTCAGACCACGGATGGTCGGGGTGATGCCTGTGTTCCGACGGATGGCCCGCCTGGGTAGTCACCGCGAGGCCACCGACATTGGTGCGATGTTTCAGGAGCTCGCGCAGATCGGCGAACAGGTCGCGGAATCCGGCAAGTTCGACAGTGCCAGGGCCGTGCGCGCGGCACGCGCCGGCCTCGCGGCCACCCCTGCCGACAGTTGCGACCATGGCCTTTTCCAGCATTACCTCGGCGTTGCGCTGCTACACCGAAGCAATCTCAGTCTCGACGAGCAGGACCTCGTCGAGGCGCTGCACGCACTCAGGATCGCCGTGGCGCTGGTCCCCGAAGGCCACCCCGAGCACTCGGATATTGTCATCACGCTGGAAGGAGCGACGCTGAGGTCAGCGCTGGTGAGCGGTGGCCGTGAAACCTTCGAGGAAGTAATCGCCACCGCCCGGGCACGGGTGGCCGCCATGCCTGACGATGACCCTAGGCACACGCTCGGGATGATCTCTCTCGGCCACGCGTTGCGGGGCCTGGGCGGGCAGAACCACGACGTGGCGATGCTCGAAGAGTCAGTATCGGTCACGCGCGCCACCCTCGACAGCCTGCCCTCCGACTGGCAGCTCGCCCACGTTTGCCAGTTCTCCCTCGGCGTGTGCTTGTGGACGCTCTACCGCGAGAACAACGACACAAACGCCCTGGGTCAGGCCATCACGGCCATCAAGGAAGCGATCGCGAATGCGCCCGAAGGCATACCCGAGGTGCAGGCGTACTGGGACCTCCTCGGAGACGCTCTGGAAGAGCACTACAAGGTGACTGCGGACGTGGACGTTCTCGCCGAGAGCCTGCATGCGGGCCGTGCTTCGGGTCTCACCGGTGCGACGTACCTGGTCGACAGCGCCAGACGGCTGGTCATGTTGGCCGGACACACCGGCAGTCCAGACATGCTGACCGAGGCAGCCGACGCCTGGCGGGCCGTGGTGGCGGCGACTGCAGCCGACGATCAGAACCACGCAGTCCGCCAGTCCCAGCTATGCAGTGCACTGGCTACTCTGTACGAACGGACTGGACGGGTCGAGCACCTACAGGAGGCCGTGCAAGCAGGCCGGGCCGCAGTAACCAGCGCCCCCGGCGTGCTCACCCACTGGACCGATCTGGCCGAGGCCTGGCACCTTCTGTTCGACACGACCGCCGATCTGGATGCCTTGGCACAGATGGACGCCATCCTGCGGGAGGCCGCGGCCTTACCGGGGCTGAGTGACGAGGACCGGGGCATATGCCTGAATGGGCTCAGCGTCACGCTTCACCTCCGATACGAACAGACCGGGGATGCCGCGTCCCTGACGCAGGCAATCGCGTTTGAGCGCGAGGCCCTGCTGACGACCCCGGACGATCCCACGTACCTGTCGAATCTGGGCGCCGCCCTCTGCTCCGAGTTCGAATGCTCGGCCGACCTCGGAGCGCTCGCCGAAGGCGTCGACGCTTGCCGGGCCGCGGTGGCCGCGACTGCGCATGACAGCTCCGACCGTGCCTTGCGGTTAGAAAACCTCGCCTCTGCGGCCGCGACCCTGTTCCACCGGACGTCCGACTCAGATCTTCTAGACGAGGCGGTCGCGGCAGCCCGAGAGGTTGCATCCTCCGTATCCGCTGGCGAGACCGTAAATGCTGAGAGCGCCGGCCACCTGAGCAACGTCGCCACGACGTTGCTCGCCTGCTACCTCCACACAGGGGAGACGGAAGTACTCGCCGAGGCAGTGGCCGCGAGCCGCGCCTCGGTGATCGCGTACCCGCCGGATGCGCCCAACAGAGCACGCATCCTGTCCAACCATGCGGTCATTCTCGCCACCACTTACCTCAGAACCGGCGAGAGCGAACTGCTGGACGAGGCCATGGAAACGGGCCGCGCCGCCGCGACCCCCGCCAGCGCTCGCCATGCGGAGTACGCCACCCGCTTGACCAACCTGGGCACACTCCTGCTCACCGCCTACTCCAGGACCGGGGATCCCGAGACGCTGAGGCAAGCGGAGGAAGCCAGCCGGGCCAGCCTCGCAGAGGCCCGGCCCGACCAGCCCGACTACCCCCGCTACCAGTCGAACCTCGCGATCATCCTCGCCTACAGCTACCTGCGCACCGGAGACCGGCAGTCGGCCGCCGACGCTCTCGACCACGCTCGACGCGCCGTGGCTGCTACCGACCAGCAGAGCTTGGACCTGGCGCGATGCCAGTCCAACCTCGTCATCGTCCTGCTGTGCGTCTACCGTAGAACCCAGGAGCTCGAAGCTCTCCAGCAGGCCGTCGCCGCAGGCCGGGCCGCAGCAAGCGTCGGTCCGGCTGCCTCCGTGTACGCATACTGTCAGTCGAACCTAGCTCAGGCACTCGCCGTGCTCTACCTGCGTACCGGCTCCGTGGACCTACTCACCGAAGCCGAACAATCCGCCAGGGCCGCGCTCGCCGCCGCGGGCGAAACCATGCGTGCGATCGTGCTGTCACACTTGGGGGCGGTTCTCGTCGGCCGATACGGAGAGGACGAAAGCCTCGACACCCTCACCGAGGCGGTAGCCGCCCTCAGGCAGGCGGACGATTCAGCCCTCGTCAACGACCCCAGCCGCGGCATGTTGCGTACCAACCGCTGCCGAGCCCTCCTGCTTCTTTACGACCACGAACGCGATCTGGGACTGCTTGAGGAGGCCGTCGCCGCCGCGAGATCGGGGTTGACTGCCCTGACCGACCAGGCACCCGATAACGCCCGTGCCTCCACCGTACTGGCTCGTGCCCTGCGCATGCTGCACGAAGAGACGGGGCAATCCCAGCCTCTCGCAGAGGCACGAGCAGTGCTCGTCAAAGCGTTCCGGTCGGCTTCCCCGCCCCTGGATCGGATCGAGGCCGGGCTGGAACGCGCGCACGCCGAGACCCTCGCGGGCGATCTCAATGCGTGCGTTGCGGCGATGGAAGGCGTCATGGAGCTCATACCGCTAGTGGCGCCCGGTGGACTGCGCAGGAACGACCGTGAACACCGGCTCGGCGAGACCGCAGGAATCGCCGCCGCCGCGGCCGCGAGCGCTGCGGCGGTCGATGCCCCTGGCCGAGGAGTCCAGTTCTTGGAACAGGCGCGCGGCCAGTTGCTGAGCGAGGCCATGGACGCGCGAGTGAACATTCGCCGCCTTCAGCAGCATGCCCCCGAGCTGGTCGAGGACTTCGAGTCGCAGCGCGCCCACGCCACCGATGCCGAGGTCCCGCTGCTCCTCGCCCCCGAATTCGCAGTGCCCCATCCCGACCTGGCGAGAGGGCCGCAGCACGAGACCGACGACGGATCGGCGCTGCTCGCACGTATCAGGAGCCGCCCGGGCCTTGCGGACTTCATGATCGCCCCTTCCCTCGAGGAGCTGTACACCCAGGCACAGGACGGCCCAATCGTCATGGTCAGCGCCGCCTGGAACCGAGGTGACGCGCTTATCGTGACGCGCGACCCGCTACGGCCGGTACTGCAGGTGCCGCTTCCCGGCCTCACCAGCGACACCGCGTTCGACACTGCAGTACGGCTGTACACCGCCCGCCAGACCGCCACCGAGGACCCGGATCTGCGCAGGCGCCCTCCGGCCCAGCGCGATCTGCTCGACACTCTGGCATGGCTCTGGGACACCATCGCCGAACCGGTGCTAACCGCGCTCGGGCACACCAGCGCGCACCGAGAGGGACGGTGGCCGCGTCTTTGGTGGTCCCCGGTGGGAACGCTCGCCCTACTGCCGCTGCATGCGGCAGGCCACCACAACGAGGTCGGCCAGACCGTCATGGACCGGATCATCTCCTCCTACACGCCGACCATCCGAGCCCTGGCGTACTCGCGACAGGTGCGTCCACGCCCCGACAATGCCGGCAAATATCTCATCGTCACCATGCCCGACACGCCCGACACGCACAGCGCCTCCGCCCTGCACCGCATCGAGGAGGAGGCGGCGCTGGTTGCCAGCCTGCTGCCCGGAGCCAGAGTCCTGACCGGGCCCGAGGCCACCCACCAGAGTGTCGCCGAGTCGCTCCAAGGACGCCAAATCACCCACTTCGCCTGCCACAGTCTGAGCGACTGGGACAACCCGGGGCTCGGCAAGCTCCTGCTCCACGACCACGCAACAGATCCGCTCACCGTCGAAGCCGTCTCCCGGCAGCACCTCGCCGGAGCCGAGCTGGCCTACCTGTCCGCCTGCTCCACCACCGCCGCGAGCCTGCGGCTCCTCGATGAGAGCCTGCACATCACCTCGGCCTTCCAACTCGCCGGGTACCGCAGCGTGATCGGCACCCTATGGCCCGTCAGCGACCACGCGGCAACCCGGGTCGCCACGGACGTCTACCGCCACCTCACCGCCGACGGCACCCGACCGCCGGACACGTCGGCCGCGGCCCAGGCCCTCCATCACGCCACCCGGCGCCTGCGTGCCGATCTCCCCAGCCTACCGACCGCCTGGGCGGCACATATCCACTCCGGGGCATAAGCTCTCGCAGAATGTCGGTGTGCACGCCTTGACGGTGCGGGTGCCGATTATCTCATACACGCAGGTCAAGCAGCATGCTCGTACTCGTGGAGGAGCCGCCGAGTCGGTCGCGTCTTCGCACCTTCAGGTCGACGATCCGTTTGGGCCCGCACCGACGCTTGCCTGCACGGTGGAACCCAGACTGCAGGCCGCGAGACCGGTAGCGTGTGGGCATGTTGAGCACCAGCCACGAGGAAAGCCTTATCGAGAGCTTCGATGCTGCGGGCCCTGCAGACCACCGGCGCTCTCTTCTGCGAAGAATACTGCTGGCCATCCGGCTGGGTGCCGATAAACCGGGTCTGTCTATCTAATTTACAGTCCCTGACCTCTATTTAACGGTTCCGCCGATCGCGGCCGCCGCTTCGGCAAGCACGTTGTCGACAAGAGCCTCCGGGCCGCCGAAGACATCGACTTCGCTGAGCGCTGGCCGGTACGCGGCGAGTTGTGCGCTGTCAGCCGACGAGAGTTTTGCGGGTTGGGTGAGGAGGATCGGGCCGCTTGCGGAGGCCATCAATGCTCCGCCGGTCAGCGCGTCGGGAAATTGTTCTCCGGTGGCGATTCCGGCTTGTACCGGCAACGGGAAGTTGCCGGCGACCTGCGCGGCGGTCGCGTACCGGTCGGAGCCGGCGAATGCGCTGAATGTGCTTGGCGGAGCCATGGCCGTGACGGCTGCCTTGGCTTGTCCGCCTACTACGGTGACATGCGGGTTTACGGCGGTCGAGCCGACGAGTTTCGACGCGATGTATGAGGCGGTTTCAGGGTCCAGGGTGCGGCCATGGGACAGGACAATCGCGGCGGGCTGGCCGTTGTTGCTGAAGGGTCCTGCCGCGTATGGCCCGGCGGCTAGAGCATCGGGGAAATCCTGGCCGGTGGCGACGATGACATTCGCCGGGCTGCCGAGGCCTTGGACGGCGATGACGCGCGCGGTTGCGTAGCGATCCGGGCCGGCCAGGCGAGCTACTTTGTAGCCCTCAGTACGCAGACCATGTTCGACGGCCGGCGACACGGCGCTGGTTCCGCCGAGGATATAGACGGTTTTGGCGGGCGAGCCCGGTCCGATGACACGGTGAATCTCGGCATCCGCGCGTGGGTCGAGCGCTGCCGTGGGGGTCAGCAGCAGCGGGCCGTTCACGGAGGCGGCCAGAGGGACCCCGGCGAGCGCGTCGGCGAATTCGTCGCCGCGGGCCAGGACCACTGCCTGTGCCTTCTTAGCGCCCGGGGCAGTATCGGTGAAATCAGACCACTGCCGCTGGGAGACGGCGATGCCGGTCGCGTAGCGGTCATGGCCGGCCAGGCGTTTCACGATCGGTTGCGGCCCTGGCGGTAGGGATGCGGTGTTCCAGACGTCGGTGATGGGCGTCGCGTTGGCGGCATCGCCGATGTGTGGCAAGTCGTACATATCTTCGATAGTTCGTAGGATGCTGAAGTGATTGATGCGCTCGTTGTAGGAACCGTTCTTTACCGGCTGACCGTTGATGAACGTGGCGATGGCGTTGTCGCCCGACGAGTCGTCCTCATCGAACGTCGTGATCAGAACGCTGTTGTGGCTGTTCGCCCACTGCACATAAGTATCGAGGTTGTCTTGCAACCAAGTGTCCCCGGTAGCGATCGGGCAGTCATGCATGTCGTCGCAGAGGTTGGGCACGACCCACGAGACGGTCGGCAGTTGGGTGAAGTCCGTGGGGAAGCTGCTGAACGGCTGGTTGTCCTGGACTGGGATGTTGGTGAAGTTCGACCATGGGTTGTGCTTGCGGGCGTAGCTACCGGATGTGCAGTCCGTCGCCCCGGCCGACGGCAGGTCCTCCGCATAACCGGTGAAGGTCAGCCCGGCAGCGATGAGCTGCGAGGCTTCGTTGTCCGTGCTGAATGTGTTCGGGCATGAGTCATCAGTGATGCCCTGGTTGGATCCGGAGAAGAGGTCGAGGTAGTTTGGCTCGCTGGGATGCTCGATCGCGAACGAGTTCGTGAACTTCGCTCCGCTGCCGGCCAGTAGATTCATGTAAGGCGCACTCGGGTTGCCGTAGATCGAGCCGGCCGAGGTGTTTTCGAAGACCGCGATCACCACATGGTCAGGGCGAGGCATGCCGTTGACGGCGGGAGCCGCGTGTGCCGTGGCGGACCCTGTCGCCAGAGTCGGGAGGCCGGCGGCGGCCAGCACGAATCCCCCCAACCCGGTCAGCAGCCCTCTGATCGATCGGTGGTTTGACACGTACATGACTTCTCCTCACGAACACGGAATCGGCGCACGATCCATCGAAAGGTGCTGTCAGCTGCTGAAGCCGGGGCAGATGTTGTTCGATGGCGCGTTGTCGTCCCCTCGAACCACCCTTGTTTCCGACAGGAGCGTGGCGTCGGCGGGCATGGACCGCCACTGCTGGGTTTTGTAGTCGGACTTGTCCACCTGCGCGCTTGACGAGTCGCTCATCATCCAGACGTCGAGCCAGTACGGTCGGCCCGTGTCCGGGTGGTCTCCGACGGAAACGGGCTGCGTCCAGGCTCCGGCCGTGTTTGGCGTCAAGCGACTTGTCAACCAGAACGGTCCGGGAGTGTCATCGTCCTTCGGGGAGCGCACGACGATCCACAAAACTTGGCCCTGGGGAATGTTCTTCGAAGTCCCCGACGCATTCGAGCAGCGAAGAATCGTCGCATTAAGGGAGGGGGCACTGAAACTCGCTACCGGTTTCGGCGGAGGCGTCTGGGATGCCGACGTGACGGATGCCGAAGGACTGGACGCACTGGACGCACTGGACGGATCACCAGGTAGCGATGTTGCGGTAGGTTTCGCCGGTGCAGGGCGGCCGACGAAGTGGCCGACAACTCCGCTGCCCCCGGCGATCACGATCACGAATATCAGTGCCGCGCCGAGTGGAACTGGTTTATGCCAACGATGGAACACCACCGCGGCCACCCCGACTACCAAAGCGCCCCCCAGCGCGACCAGCACGGTAGTGACGATCAGTGCGATACCGCTGTGTGTGAACGGCCCGACGAACTGGGCTATGCCGGATAGCCCAGCTACAACCGCAGTGACAACGACAAACCACGTCACTTCGGCGGGTCTTAGACCAAGCTTCGCCCCTAACCAGCTCCAACCCGATGGGCCCTGCGGCGTTGCGGACCCTCCGGTCCCTCCAGACTGGCTCACCCTTTACCCCCAACCAGAGCACGCATGTTCTTCTCAGCATAATTAGACGATCACACTCACGGTGGAGCGAGCGGCATTAGCGATATCGAATCGCAATGAGCGGCCAATCTATGCATCTTTACATAAAGTGTTAGACCGAATGTTGGCCGCATCTGATTCTGAGCCAGTCGCAACACGGCCTGTGGGGTTCAAAGACTCTGCCGAGGCGTTGAGCTCTGCCTATGCCGCGGCGTCGTATTCGTTGATGAGGCCGCTAATGATATTCGTTCGGGTGATCCGTTGGGCTTGGAACGGGGTAATGTTCGGGGCGTTGCGCGTGCCGCTAATGCCATCCACGCAGGTCAAGCCGTGACGCCTTCGTGTCTGTCGTTTCGCCAGGCCCGGAAGGCGTCGAGACCGACGACGGGCCCTGGTACTCCAAAGTACGGCGCGACCTGAACGTGTGGCCCACTCGAGGCCGGAAGGGGCCAGGCGGTGGGGGGACGGTGGGGGACCGGGCGTCGCGGTGCCATGCGATACCGGGCGACACTATGCGACACAGAAGGTCAGCCGGAATCAGTCCAGAACGGCAGGATCCGACACGATGCAATGCAGGGTGATGATGTAAGGCCCTTAACTTAATGCGCTACGGATCAGAAGGCCAGGGGTTCGAATCCCTTCGTGCGCACAGATGTTCACCCCAGGTCAAGCTTCTGACCTGGGGTTTTCCGTTCGACTGCCTCATTCGGGTGCACGCCATACACGCGAAGTTCCCGTGTCCGGGGCGAATCTGGGGCGATCCGCGTAATGATGGCTAACCGTTGAAGCCCAGGCCAAAGGCGGTGGCGACCCTCTGATTTCGGCGTTTGTCGGGGGCAGGTGTGGGGCGCGAACACAGAGAGTCGCGGGCTTCTCAGCCGCCGCGGGTGCCTGTGAGTGCCGCCGCGGTCCGATCCGTTCTGTTGTATGGCGCGGCGCCACGCTGCCTGTCGCTGTGGCGTCGCCGACGAGGGTTGAACCTGCCGACAACGTAAAGCGTTCATTGCATAAACGGGCAATTCCTTGAAAAGGGGAACGGCAATGAACGGGATCGTGTTCAAGCGCTGTGGGTGCTCGACGGTGGTGCGTAACGGGACGGCGAGCCCGTGCGGAGGCCGGACGGCCGGATCCGGCGTCGTGGGCTGAACCGCAGCTGCCCGCAGCTGATCGATGCGGACGGGTCGTGGAGCGCCGTGCACGGCAGTTGGTACTTCCAGCTCCAGGACCCGGCCACGTCAAATGGCCATTTCCGGCGTGGCGGCGATGCCAGCCGCCAGGAAGCGGAGCAGGCGTTGGCGGCGGTACGGGAGTTGCTGGTTTGTGCACGCCAGGCCGCCGATCCGGTGGCGGCTCGGCTCGCGATCTGCCAGGCGGTGCATGCTGCGATCACGCGCGGCGCTGCCGGACGTCGACCGGGTACGGGAGCGGCTGCGGCGTGGTCTGACGCCGACGGTGTCGCTGTGGGTCGGACAGTGGCTGACCATGTGGCTGGCCGAACGTACGGATCTGCGGCCGGCTACCCGGTTGGACTACTCCGGCTTGATCGCCCGGCACCTGCTCCCGGCGCTCGGGGACATCCCGCTGGAGGAACTGCGGCCGGAGCAAGTGCGGGCCGTGTTGGCCGGGGTGGGTGCCGAGGCTCGCGAAATCCGTGCGGCTAGTCAGCGGCGGCGCGCGGTCATAGACACTGCCCGGGCCGCCTGGCGCGCCCATGACAGCGCCGCCGCCCGGGCGGCGCGTCAGCAGCTGGCGGCGCTGCCGCCTTTCCGGCGTCCGGCTGGGGCATCAACGGTGCAGCAGGTGCGGGCGGTGTTGCGCTCTGCTTTGTCGGAGGCGGTGCGTCGGGAGTTGGTGACGGTCATTGTGGCCAAGCTGGTCAGGCTGCCCGCGCCGCCGCGGGCCAGACCACTTGAGTGGACTCCGTCTCGCGTCGCCGCCTGGCGGAAGACCGGGAGGCGTCCGTTGCCGGTGATGGCGTGGACCCCGGCCCAGACCAGCGCTTTCCTCGGATGCGTGGCCGGGCACCGGTTGCGCGCCCTGTTCACGCTGCTGGCCTATACCGACTGCCGGCGGGGCGAGGCCTGCGGGCTGCACTGGATCGATGTCGACTTCCGGCGGCGCGAGGCCGCGGTCAGCACGCAGTTGTGCCGTATCGGCACCGAGACGGTCGAGGGCCCGCCGAAGACTGATGCCGGTGTCCGAACCCTAGCCCTGGCCAAGGTCCTGCATGCGGCGCTGGTCGCACAGCGCAACGCCCAGCGGGTCGAACGCCGCGCCGCTGGCGTCGCTTGGATCGATACCGGGCGTGTGTTCGCCAAGCCTGACGGCTCCGAACTGAATCCCGCCGAGGTCAGCGATGTCTTCGACCGTCTGGTCCGTGACAAGGGGCTGCCGCCGATCCGGCTGCACGACCTCAAACATGGTGCCGCCACCGACGCCCTGGATGCCGGGGTCCCGGTCAAGGTGGTGTCCGACATGCTCGGCCACTCCAGCACCACCGTCACCCTGGACCTGTACGCCACGGACACCGACAGATCCCGACACGCAGCCGCTGACGCCATCGCCCACCGGCTGGAAGGGTGAACGACACCGGGCATCCGGACGGCAACGCACCGAGCCAGCCCCTGCATGCAGTCGTTGGATCTGTGTCCTGACACGGTGGGGTTGATGACTGCGCCAGTTCCCAGTGGAGGTCTGGCCGGTCCGGAATCCGGGCCGTTCGTCCCATCGCGGGTTCGATCGGGTGGGACAATTCACCGGTGAGTAGCCGTCGCAAAGCCAACCGTTCGCTGAAGATCACGCATCGCCGGGAGGACGCGGCTTCGGCTGTCCCGGGCTGTCGATGTGCGGTGTGCGATGGAGGGAACGCCTCACTACGCCGGGCCTTCGCACCCGGCCTGGAGGACCTTTCCGGGATCGACGCCGCCGATGAGTTGGAGGCGGCGTGTTCGACATTGTTCGGGGTGATGTCGCTCAGCGTCGGTGACGAGGGTTTGCACGGCTGGACACAGGTCGTGTTGCCGATGCTGCGGCGGCGTGGCACGCCGCAGGCGGCAGCGGTGATGTGCACGATCGGCGCACTGGGCGGCGGCGAGATCGAGCAGTCGGTCGAGGCGGAACTCGAGCGTCTGGCCGCGGACGGGATCCGGCCCCCTGCCTGGGTACACGCGCTGCAATCGCCGGTGACGGCCGGCGACCTTCGCGCCTACGAGGATCCCGACGGTTCGACCTGGCTGTTGGCCGGGCGCCTGTCCCGGGCCGGAACCAAGGCGGGAATCGTGCTGGCGGTCGACCCCGAGGACTGCGGCGCGTTGGAGGACGTGTGGATGGTGGAAGGCGACGCATTCGTGGACGTGCTGGCGCGGATGCGCAGTCTCGGACAGCGCACCGGAGCGCCGCTGGCCGAGGTGACGCTTGACGCGATGGAGTGGCGGTGGCGGGCCGAGGCGGCGATGGACGCCCGGGAGGTGCACGATGCCGATGATGCCGATGACGTGGTCGATGTGTTCGAGGAGTTGTCCAACGCCGAAGGTGACGGTCCCGGCTGGCGGGCGATGGCGGCGATGCTGAGGTTCTGGATCGGGCAGCTGCCCGAATCCGGCAAGCCGAAGCCGCCACACGGCGACGAGGGCGACGGACCTCTGGCCAAGCTGCGAGGGATGTTCGCAGCCGGGGCGTATGGGAATATGGCGTCGGCGCTGGCACCGTATGGGCCGAAGCGGCCGGCCGCCATCGAACTGCCGACCCGGCGCAAGAAGTCCGACGGTCCGGCACCGGTCTACCGGCTGCGGGTGGACCTGCGCGGGGCCAAGCCCCCCATCTGGCGGCGACTGGAAGTCGCCGGCGACACCACCCTGGCCGAGCTACACCGCATCTTGCAGATCGCGTTCGGCTGGGACGACTGCCACATGCACTGCTTCGAGACGGACTTCGGTACGTTCGGCATCCCCGACCCCGACCTCGGCCATCGTGCGGAACAAGGCGCCACGCTGGAACAAGTCCTCGCCGAGAACGGCAAGATGACCTACACTTACGACTTCGGCGACAGCTGGGACCACATCATCACAGTGGAGTCCGTCACTCCCCTGGCCGAAGGCGTCGCCTACCCGCGCTGCACTGGCGGCCGCCGTGCCGCCCCACCGGAGGACTGCGGCGGAATCTGGGGCTACGAAGCACTGTGCGAAATCCTCGCCGACCCCGAAGACGAGCAGCACGCCGAACGACTGGAATGGCTCGGCCTGGACGACGCCTCCGAGTTCGATCCTGCGGCGTTCGACCTGGCCGAGACCGACCGGCTGCTGTGCGCTGGAAGGTGACGTACCTCATCGCGCCCGGTAGTTGCACTTGACTGCATGTGCACTTGAGTGCACAATCGCTATATGCGCATCGCCAACTCCAAAGAGTTCGACACCTGGTTTGACGCGCTCATCGCGGCCGCCGCCGAGGGCGACCAACTCAGCTCGGTGAAGCTCGGCCTGGTGGCGGCGGAGCTCGCGGTGCTGCGGGCACTGGACGGCCCACCGATGCCCGAGGAGGAGACCGCGGACCTGAAGCGGGTGCGCCAGTCGGGCAAGTACACGGTGTGGCGGGTCAGCCATCCGTATCAACCCGGCGTCGCGATCCGCCTGATCTGCTGGTTTCCACCGGACACCAAGATCGTCGTGGCGGCGTTGTCCGCCGGCGACAAGGGAAGAATCGGCGACGTCTGGTACAACTCGGTCGGCCCACGCGCCGATGCGATCATCGAGCAATGGAAGAGGGAGGTCCGCTATGACCGCGAAGCCTGAGTCCCGCCCGCTCGGCGGCGGGTTCGTGGACGCCACCGACAAGATCGACGCACTGCTCGCCCAGCCGGAGATCGCCGCCTTCATCGAGGCCGAACGGCCAGCCCGCGCGGCCATGAACGCGGCCTTCGCCCTCAACCTCGCCAAGGTCCGCGAGGCGGTCGGTCGCACCCAGAAGCAGCTCGCCGAGCAGATGGGCCGCGACGTCAGCGGAGTGTCGAAGATGGAGGGGCGGCACGACATGCTGCTGTCGACCCTCGCCCAATACCTGGTGGCCGCCGGAGTCGACGCCGCCGCGATCACCGTGACCGTCAAAGGCGTGGACTACTCCTTCGACCTGGCCCAGATCGACGCTCCCGAGCGCGCAATACAGGATGCCTAGCGCAAGCGAGCCGCAGAAGATGCTGGCGCGCGTTTGAAAGCAGGCGTGGACGGCACGATACTCAGCAGCACGCTGCGGTCGAGTCCGGGAACGGTCCGGGAACGGACGTCCCGACACCGGCCGACACTGCGCGGCATAGTGAGTTCGACCCCGGGTCGAGAGGGTTGGAGAAGCTGACACTCGGCGGCACGACATGGCGCAGAACCTTTATCTAAGCCCGTTGCGACCAATCCGCTGCGGATCAGAAGATTAGGGGTTCGAATCCCTTCGTGCGCACTCATGTTAGGCACATGAACTGCAGGTCAAAACCCCTCCACCATCGCAAGTGGGGGGCTTTTGCGTGTCCCTTTCCGAGACTGGTCTCATTTCTTGTCCCAGTAGGGCTCTTCCTTCGCCACGCCCGTAGCGACCTCCAGAAGGACCAGCACTGTTGGCCCGATGACCCTTTATGGTGCTGTACCCCGCCGCCATAGGCGCGATCTCCTCCACCCATCGCGTGATCAGCTGTTTCACTGCCGGCACATGACCAGTCTTGCGCAGGAAGCCGTTCCGCCCGCTGCCTGCGGGGCATCTTCTTCGCAGGATTCTTCTCCTGCTCGCCGCTCGGCGCGGTTGGGATGTCCTGTAAAAGCTCCGGCGGCATGAACGTGACCGGTGCAGCCTTCGGCTTCGGCCGTCGTCCAAGTCGTGGCTCGTCCGGGTCACCACTCATCTTCCGGGCGATGTAGCACGCGCGAGCCGCTGGGCTTCGGGGTCGGGTCAGTCATGATTTGCCCCTAGCTGCAGGTCAGATGGCGCCTTTCAGCTCTTTCATCCTTTTTTTGTAGCCCCCCGGCGATCCACACGGTCGCGGGACGGCCGGCGCCGATACAACCGCCCTGCTGTCCGTCAGACACGACGCAGGAACGTTCCACGTGCATCACGTCGAAGGAAGATGCAGTCTGATGTTGGCAGGCGACACGCACCTCGTCCTTAGCCGTGTCTCTTCCCGCTCCACTGTCCTCGGCCCCGGCGTCCGCGCTGCGGTGTGGGTCCACGGCTTGCCCCCTGCGGTGCGTCGGCTGCGTCGCGTCGGAGGACCTCCCTTTCGAGGGCGGGGAGCGGCGCGAGACGGACAGTCTCGCCGCCGAACTCAATGTCCTGTCGCCGGGAATCAGTGGTCTGGCCTTTTTCGGCGGCGAGCCGATGGCGCAGGCCGCGGCACGGAACCGCCGCGCAGCGGGAACTGGTCAGTCGCCTCGGCATCCTCGGCGGCGGCCCTTATCCGGCCCGGCGCCACGCCAACCTGTTGTGGCGCGGTTCGGCGAACCAGCGGCTGTGCCGGCCGCCGGAGCGGTCCTCACCGCTCCCGTCGCGCTGAATGCGCCCAATGGCCCTTTCCGCATCGCACGGCGAAGGCAGTACCTCAATAGAAGGGGAACACAGTGTCGGGCAGTCCCAAGTACACAACGGCTGGTCTGTACGCCCAGGCGGCGGCTGTGGCGGCTGCCGCCCGGCGGGCGCGCGAGGCGGCTCGGCGCGCGGCCGAAGCGGCGGCGCGGCAGGCCTACCTGCGGCAGCGGGCTCAGCAGTTCGTCGATCGGCTGGCCGATGTCGTCGCGCGGCTGGACCTGCTCGATGCGGACGCTCGGCAGGTCGGGGTGTCGGCGGCTGTGCAGACCGTCCGCGGGGAGGCCGGTGAGGCCGCGAGGCGGCTGCGTGGGGCGGCGACCGAGGACGCGGTCGCGTTCGGCGACCGTGTCATTGTCGATTTGGAGACCCGGGTCGCGCAGCTGGTGCAGTCCGTGACCGCGGGCCTGGCCCGCAAGCAGCGTCAGGATGCGGTCGCCGCGGTGCGTGCGCAGCTGGCTGCGGCGTCCGCGCGTGTGGCCTTCGATCCGGCGGGTGCCGGGGAGGTCGACGGGATGCTGACCCGCGCCGACTCGGCCGCGACCGATGCGGCTTTCGCCACCGCCTTCGGCGCCCTGACGGCCCGGGTGGCCGGGCACCTGGCGGCGGCGGCCGGGCACCAGGCCGCGTTCGAGCGGACCCGGGATGCGGCGCGGCAGGAGACCGAGCGGCTCAAGCGCCTGCTGGACGAGGCCGGCGAGGCCGGGTTGGACCTGCCCGGGGCGCGGCCCGCGCGGTCCGCGGCGCAGCGGCTGCGGCAGGCCCTGAGCGGCGGGTGGCCGGGGGCGGGGGCGTTGTCGTCCGCGGATGCCGATCTGCGCAAGCTCCACACGGCCAACGGCGCGCTGGAGACCGAGCTCGAGGAATGGATGCGGCGGCTCGACCGGGCCGCCGCCGTCGCCGCGGCGGTGGTCGCCGCCGCGCCGCGCGCCGGGCTGCGCGTCGTGCCCGGCAGCTTCGTCCGCGAACGCGGCCACCTGATGTTCCGGACGACGCGCACCGACGACGAGTCGACGCTCGACATCGACGTCGCCGCGGCGGAGGGCGACAAGGTGTCGGTCGGCTACCACGGCACCGGTACCGACTTCCGGACCGAACTCACCACCGACGGCCAGGAGAAGCGCTGCGACCTGACCGCCGAGATCCTCACCCGGCTGCACACCGAGCTCGCCGCCGAGGGCGTGGGCACCGACGGACTGCACTGGGAGGGCAAACCCATCCGGGAGACCAAGACCCACCAGGTCCGGACCCCGCAGAAGCCGAGGGAGCGTCAGCAATGAGCGTCGTACCGGGGGCCGAGATGCCGGGCGCGAGGGCTGAAGTCTCCGCCTCACGTACCTCCGCGGGCGCCGAGGGCCTGGACGACGGCCCCCAGAACTCGTCCTGGGTGGAGCGGGCCGCCGCGGAGATACGCCGCGGCCGGCACCTGATCCTGCACGGCAACATCCACGACCTGGTGCTGTACCACGGCGAGTACCGGCCGCTGGAGGACGTGCTGGCACTCCTGCTGACCCGCCTCGGGTACGACATGGTCGGGTTCTACGACCCGATCGACCACATCCGGGTCCGGGCCGACGAGGACCTGACGCGGTTCACCCGGCACGCCGAACCCGCCGAGGACCGCACCCAGGACCGGCCCGATGACCGGCTCCAGGACCGGCCCGGCGGCGAGCGGCGTCGCGACGAGGCGCACAGCCCCGGCGACCGGCGCGGTGACGTGAGCCGGAACGGCGACGGCCGACGCACGTCCACCGGCCGGCTTGGCGCCATCGACCGGCAGCTCGGCTCGGCCGTCGACACCGCGCCGAAGCCCCGCTACGAACGCCCGCAGGCGGCGTTGGCCGCGATCCGCCGGGTACTCGCGCAGGGGCGCGAGCCGGCGGCGTTCGTCATCGGATTCGCCGACCTGATCCTGTTCGACCCCGACCACCACGATCCGGCCGACCGGCAGCTGCTGGGCGTGGTGAAGAAGGCCATGCTGGAGGCCGCCGAGATCAACTACCGGCGCAATCTGCTGATCCTGCTGGTCGGCGACCTGACCACGGTGCCCGAGTGGCTGTACCGGGACCAGCCCTTCGTGCAGCCGGTCGAGGTGCTGCGGCCGACGACCCAGGAGCGCGGGGCCTATCTCAGAGTCCTGGAGACGCGGTTCCACGAGGCCGCCGAGCTGGACGCGGAATCCGTCGAGCGCAGCGTCCGGACCCTGGCCAACCTCACCGACGGCATGGCCCTGACCGAGCTGGACGGCCTGTGGCGCACCAGCCGCTCGCAGCGGATCTCGCTGGCCGAACCGCGCAAGCTGGTCAACCGGACCAGGTTCGGCCGGCAGAGCGACCCCTGGACCGCGCAGCGCGGCCGGGACCCCGACGAGGCCCACGAGCGCCTGCGGAACCGGGTCATCGGGCAGGACGCCGCGGTGGAGCGGGTCACGCGCGCGCTGTCGGCGGCCGGGCTCGGCATCGACTTCGCCGCCGACCCCCACAGCCCCGAAGCACGCCCCAAGGGCGTGTTCTTCTTCGTCGGGCCCACCGGTGTCGGCAAGACCGAGCTGGCCCGCGCGCTCAGTGAGCTCGTGTTCGACGACGAGGCGGCGATGTGCCGCTTCGACATGTCCTCCTTCTCCGAGCCCCACAACGCGGAGCGGTTCTACGGCGCACCTCCCGGCTACGTCGGCCACGAGCGCGGCGGCGAGCTGACCAACCTCATGCACCAGCGGCCGTTCAGCGTGCTGCTCTTCGACGAGGTCGAGAAGGCCCACGAGTCGATCTTCGACAAGTTCCTGCAGGTGTTGGAGGACGGCCGCCTGACCGACGGTCTGGGCCGCACGGCCTACTTCTCGCAGAGCCTGATCATCTTCACCTCGAATCTCGGCGCGGACTCGATCTACCACGCGGTGCAGGACGGGGACCAGGCCGACCTGCCGCCGTACAGCCAGGTGGCCGCGCACTTCGAGCACGAGGTGCGCCGGCACTTCACCGAAACGCTGCGACGCCCGGAGCTTCTGGGCCGGCTCGGCGACGGGATCGTGTCGTTCGACATCGTGCGCCCCGAGCACGTACCGGCGATCGTCCGGAAGTTCATCCGCTACCTGGTGCGCAACGCCGCACGCCGGCAGGTGCACCTGGAGGTGGACGAGCAGGCCGTCGTCGGGCTGGTGTCGCGCGCCATGCAGGACCCGGCGGTGGCGGCGCTCGGCTACCGGCAGGTGCCGGCCATCCTCACGCGCGCGCTGCGGGACCCGCTGGTGCGGGCCGTCACCGAGCGGGGAGCCGGCGGGTTCTTCCGGGCCGAGGTCCCGGACGGGGCCGACGTCGCGACGATCGTGCGGATGTAGAGGGCCGTGACGGTGTCCGACGTGTCCGTCAAGAAGACACCAGGACAAGTGCGTCTCGCCCCGGCATCGGCCGGACGGAAGGGGAATCGGCGATGGACCAACAGGTGACGACGGCGGCATCCGCCGTGGGGCCGCCTCCGGAGGACTTGCCGGCGGTCCACACCCTGCGGTTCGGTATCGCACCCGACGATCCCCTGGCCGTGCGCATCCTGGATCAGCCGAGCTCGCTGCCGGAGGGGACGACCCGAGTGGTCGTGCGGTCGGCGGCCAGCGTGGCCGGCGCCCCGCTCGACGCACCGGCTCTGGCGTTCAGCCATCTGCCCGACGGCGGAAGCGTGCTGTACCGCACGACGGCGGCCGGGGCGGGTGAGTTCGAGGTCGAAGTCATGCTGTATCCGGACGACGACCGGCGCGACGGGTGGCTTCCCATCGACGCCTGGCCCGAGGAGGCGTGGCCGCGGCGCGGCGCCGGTCCGGGGAGGTTCCGCCCGGTTCTCTGGGGCGAGCGGGCCGACCTGGTGACGTTCGCCCGGCGGATGGCAGCCGTCCTGCCGTCCGTGCTGGCGGACGTGCGGAGCCTGTTCGCCACCGAAGCGGGGCCGCAGATCTTCCTGACCGACGAGCGGGAGGACGTGGCGTGCTGGATCATGCTGGCCAGCGCCTCCCTGCCCCCGACACAGGCTCGCGCACTCACTTTCACGACCTCCGCCGGGCTGCCGCACGCGGTCGGCCAACAGATCGCCGGCATCTCGCCGGACGCCGTCGACAGGCTCTCCGACGAAGAGGTGGAGTTCCTGTACCGGGTCCGTGGCCGTCACGGGCGCACCAGCCCCGACCTCCCCGATCCGTGGGCCCGGGTCGCCGCGGCGTTGTGGATCGCCGGCCGGCCGGAGCTCATCGTCGACGGAGTCGGGCGGCCGGCGGCCGGAGTGGGATTCGGCTACGACCCGGACACCGCGGACGGCGCCGAGATCTCGAAGGAACCGCAGAGCGAGGGCAGCCGCATCCCGACCGACGAGCCCTTCAATGCCGGGCGGCTCGCCGCGGTGGCGATGCTCGCCGGGGTGGACGTCGAGCCCGACCTGAAGATCCTCGCGGTGACGTGGCTGTCCCGTTATGCCAGCACCAGCAGCATGGCGCAGAGCGCGATCGCCGCCCTGCTCCAGGCCCTGCCGCCGATCGCGCGGGACGCCGTCAACGCTCCGCAGCCCGACCGGAAGGTGGTGCTCCGATTCCTCGGCGAGGCTTTCCGATCCCTGAAACGGCGAGACCGGCAGACGGCGCGCCCGATCGCCGTGAAGCTGGGCTCCGTCGTGGTCGATGCCGCGCTGGTCGATGTGGCGGACATCGTGGCCGATCCGCTGGCCGAGTTGGAGTTGACCGACACTGAACGCAGCGAGCTGTCGATGGCGTACGTCAGCCGGATCCGGAAGTTGTTCGACGACGACGGCGAAACGTTCCCACCCCGACAGCTGTACGGCAGCGTCGTCCTGGCTCGCGCGCTCGGCATCGGCGCCGCGGCCGGACTCGAGCGACTGACCGGCGGGCTGTGCCGACGGCTGCTGGCGCCGCAGCCCGGGGCCGACCAGGGCAAGGTCCTGGCGTACCTGGACGGGACCGGTGACCGGGAGCTGACCGAGCGCGTCGTCGCCCATCTGGAGGAGCAGCTTCACCGGCGAGGCGACGTCGACAGGTTCCGTGATCTCGCGATCCACGAGACCGGCGAGTGGCTGCGGCATCAGGACCTGGCGAAGGCACCGGCGCTCGATCTGCTGCTGGCCGCGACGAGCCCGAGAATGCGCGCGCTGAACGGGATGGATCGGTTCACGGAACTGTTCCAGCAGTCGAAGCGGCGGGAAGTGCGGATGCTCCGGATCATGGGTGACCTGTCGTGGCAGGTCACGGGCAAGCTCTCGGTCGCGGACGCGCTCAGACTGGGAAAGGTCCTGGGCGCCTCCGATCTGCTCGACACGGGCTTCGACGGTCGCTTGACGGAAGCCTTCGATCCGGCGCGGTGTGTCGGCACAACCGATGTCCAGGAGCTGACCGAACTGGCCAAGCTGTTGCGCCGCCACGATTTCCGGCTCTCGGCGAAGAACGAGGCGATCGCCGAACTGCTCATCGACAGCGACGCGCTCACGCCGACCGCCCCGTTCGACCAGACAGTCCAGGTTGTCAGAAGGATGGCGTCCCTCGATCTTCCGGCTCCGATCCGGGATCGGACGGCGAAGATCACAGCCAGGATCTTCAGCGGAGCCAAAGGCCAGGACCTTCTGAACCCGAGCACCGCGGACACATTCATCGACCAGAGCAGCGGGACATTCCTGCGCGCCTATGTCGATCTCCACCAAAGAGGCCAGACGGTCCCGGTTATCAGGAACCTGATCCGCGACTCCGACAACGCCGCCGGACGCTACTACCTCTGGCTGCAGATGGAGAAGAGCGACCAGCCGGACATGCGCCGCTACGGCGCAGACCTGATCAGGGATTTCATCGCCCCCGCGCGCCTCGAATCAAGCAGGAGGTGGGAGAACGCCGTGCACAAGGCCCTGAAACGCGATCACCCGAACACCGCGGACGTCTGGCACCGCAGCGACGCGGATTCCGAACCACCGGCGTCCCGGGACGAGCGCCCCACGCACCAGCACACGACCGACCAACAGGGACCGCACCAGGAGCACGACCCGAGCCCACAGCAACGATCCGACACGACACGGGATCCGGCGGCAGGCCGGGGACCGGCAGGAGCAGGGGAAGACTGATGACCATCATCGATGACGACGACAGCGGGATCATGGGCGGCCCGATGGAGAGCCGGGAAGTGCACTTCATCTGGATCCTGGACTGTTCGAGTTCCATGACCATGAACGGCAAGATCAGCGCACTCAATTTCGCGATCCGCGAGGCCCTCCCGGCGATGCAGTCGGTGGCCGAGGCGCATCCGGTCACCCGGCTCATGGTCCGGACGGCGACGTTCAGCGACGGCGCCCGCTGGCTCGGCACGACGCCCGCGCCGATCGACACGTTCACCTGGAAGGACCTGTCCGCGGACGGCGGGACCGACATGGGGCACGCGTTCAAGCTGGTGGCCGACTTCTTCAGGTCCGGCATGCCCCGGCGGGCGATGCCGCCGGTCCTGGCGCTGATCTCGGACGGCCAGCCCACCGACGACTGGCGCTCGGGCCTGCGGGCGATCGACGGCACGGACTGGGGCCGCAAGGCCGTCCGCATCGCGGTCGCGATCGGCGACGACGCGGACAAGGCGATGATGCAGGTCTTCCTCGGCAACGACGAACGCCGGGTGCTGACGTCGCACAACGCCCACGAGCTCGCCGCCCAGATCCGCTGGGCCTCGACGGAGGCCTTCGGGTCGGCCTCGCGGGGCAATCAGACGAATGGCCGGCAGACCTCGATACCGCCGGCCACCGGGCGCTCCGTCCCCTCCGACTCGGAGTTCCTGGACGGGGACGTCTTCTGATGGCCGATCCGGAACCGGGCGAGCGGTGGCAGGTCCTGCAGGGTACGGTGCGCGGAGCCAACAAGAAGTACAGCCAGGACCGCCACAACGTCAGCTTCGTCGGCGGAGACCAGGCGGTGGTCCTGGTCGTCGCGGACGGCCACGGTTCCCGGATCCACGCCCGCAGCCACCTGGGCGCGCAGTGGGCCGTCGAGGCGTTCACGCGGTGTGCGACGCCGTTCGCCCGCCGGTTGCTCGAATTCGAGACCGAGGGCCGGAACGGCGCGTCGTGGCCGGTTCTGTACCAGGAGGCCAAGGCGATGCCCCGGTCGATCTGCCGGCTGTGGCGCGAGCGGGCCCGGATCCACGAGGCGAACGGCCCGAGCGACGGCACCGTGCCCGCCGGCCGGATCGTCGGCGTCCCGCAGCTGGTCGCCTACGGCAGCACCGTGGTGGGTGCCGTCGTGACCGGGCACCACGTGGTCTGCTGGCGGCTCGGTGACGGGGACATCGTCCTGATGGGGGACGGCGTGCGCCACGGCGAGGACCGCGGCGGCGGCACACTGGTCCGCCTGTTCGCCGAGGACGACGACATCGGCGACGACACGGACTCCCTGTGCGGGCCCGAACCCTGGTACCGGATGCGGGTCCACGGCAGGCCGCTGACCGGACTGGGGCGGCACAAACTCATCCTGCTCAACACCGACGGCCTCTCCAAGAGCTACCGGGACATGGAGGGCTACGAGGCGTTCGCCACAGACCTCCACGAACGGCTCAGCTCGCGCAGCGTGGAGTGGGCCCAGCCCAGGCTGAACTCCTGGCTCGAACGGTCGGCCGGGTTCTCCGGCGACGACACGACCCTGGTCGCGGCGTACGCGGCCTGAGACAGGCTCGGCCGACGCCCCACGCCGGCCGGCCGCGACACCCGTGACGAGGAAAAAAATGAACGGTCAGCTCGCACTCAAGAGCGTCCTGCGGAGTGAGGAAGGCGCCCAGGTCCGGGTCGAGGGGATGTTCGGCTCCGGCGGCCAGGGCGAGGTCTACAAGGTCTCCGTCGACGGCGAAACCGAGCCCAAGGCCCTGAAGTGGTACTACCCGGCGACAGCGACCCCGCAGCAGCGATTCGTCCTGGAGAACCTGACCGCGCGGCGGATCGCCGACGACAGGTTCCTGTGGCCGCGCAGCATGGTCATGGACCCCTCGGGGAAGTCGAAATGCTTCGGCTACCTCATGGACGTCCGGCCGGACCGGTTCGCCGACCTGCCCGCCTTGTTCCGCCGTGACCAGTCCGTCCGGGCCGTCACGATGCGGAGCCTGCTGATCGTCGCGGTCAGCACCGCCGAAGCGTTCCGCTACCTGCACCAGCAAGGCATCGCCTACCGCGACATCAACTGGGGCAACCTCTTCTTCGACCCCGCCACCGGCGACATCCTGGTCTGCGACAACGACAACGCCACTTATGAGGGCGCGCAGTCCAGCATCCTCGGCACCATGGAGTTCATCGCCCCCGAGCTGGTCCGCCGGGACAGCGGGGTGTCGCCCAGCACGCAAACGGACCTGCACGCGCTGGCCGTCCTGCTGTTCATGCTGATCATGAACCACCATCCGCTGGAAGGCGCGGCGGCGCTCAAAGTCCCGATCATGGACGAGGATTCCCAGGTCCGGCTCCACGGGACGAACCCGGTGTTCATCTTCGACCCCGCGGACACCTCCAACCGCCCGGACCCGAACGAGCAGGGCATGGTGATCGGGACCTGGGACGCGACGCCGCCGATCCTGCAGCGGTTGTTCCTCCAGGCCTTCACGCGGGGTCTGAAGAACCCGGGCGATCGTGTGCGCGAGAACCAGTGGCGGGACGCGTTCCGCGCCGTGCACGACTCGGTCGTGCGCTGCACGAGTTGCGGCAAGGAGAACCTGGTCGAGCCGGGACCCAACCCGCCGTCCACCCCGTGCTGGAAGTGCCGCAAGACCCTGAGTATCCCGGGCCGGCTGGAGATCTCGGCCGGGATCGGGCACACCCGTGCCGTGCGCTCGGTGCGGGTCGAAAGCGGGGTCAAGGTCTACGGATTCCATCTGGACGCCCAGCCGGCCGTGCACGACTTCCACCGGGTGATCGGTGAGATCGTCGCGCATCCGACGCAGCAGGGCACGCTGGGGTTGTCGAACCGGACGTCGCGGCCCTGGACGGTGTACCGGGAGGACACCCGCGAGCAGTCGACGGTGCCGCCCGGCCGCAGTGCCGTGCTGCGCGAAGGGCTGCTGATCGAGTTCGGGGAGGGCGCCGAGGCGGTCTTCCACACGAAGTGAGACATCGGACCGCTGAGGGCCCCGGGGACATCTCGGGGCCCTCAGCGGTGTGTCACGCCGAAGATCATCGCCGTGCACGATGATGGCCTCGCAGGGGCGCACAATTCCGGCCGCAGCCGCACCGCGTCGTCCGACGCGCTACCTGACCCGATCGTGCCCGAGCCGCTTACCGAAGCCAGCCCTCGGCCTCACTTCTGCTCGCCTGCGCCGCTCCGGCGCCTGGTGAACCTCAGCCGGAACCACGTCCACGGCGCCCACCACTTCCGCCGACGCCGCGCCGGCGCCGCCTGCGCATCGGGCTCATTGTCAGGCTCGTCGTCCGGCTCCGGCTCGACTTCCCCGACCGACCCCGGCGGGGCCGGCTCAGGCAGCTCAGGCAGCGCGGCGACCGCGGCCGCGCCGAAAGTCAGGGCCGCGTCCGGCCGGCCGCAAGGCCGCACCGTCACCTCGCAAGCCGCTCGCCCCACGGCGATCCGGTAGCCACCGGTCGGGAAACCGCTCTGTGCGACGTACTCGCGACGGAACCCGGCATCGGTCTCCCACTCGATCGCGACCAGCACCGCCGGGTCCGGCCACGAGAAGCGCACCAGCGCTTCGCCCGGTGTGCCGTTCCGCTCGACGCACAGGTCGGTCGGCGCCTCTAGGACCTGGACGAGGGCGCTCGCGCCGGCCACCGCCCGGTCCTGCAACTCCGACACCGCCATGATGTGCAAGGTCGTGCCGGGCCGCACGGCCGTCTCGGCGCTCCGTCGCGAGTCCGGTCCGGATCGCAGAGCCAGGCCGGCCGGGACCCGGCGGATCAGGCCGCTGATGTCCGAGCCCGGATCGGCCGGGCCGAAGGGCCACAGCACCACGCGGTCAGTGCCGATCAGTGGCGGTTTCCACCGTACGAGCACGGAGTGATCGCCGTCCGCCGCTTCGACGTCGAGTGACGGCACCGGCAGGGGCCACTCCTCGGCCAGCACCGGAATGGTCACCCCTTCGGACCACACCAGATCCGGCGAACCGGCCAAGGGGTAGCCGCAGCGGACCGTGTACGCGTAGCGTCCCGGCCGCACATCGGGGTCGTCGAGGCCCTCGGTCCAGACCACCATCGAAGGGCCGGGTCCGGAGGCCGCCGCAGCGCCGCCGGCCCCGCGGTCATCGGCCCCGCGGTCATCGGCGTGGCTCCGGGCCACGGGGCCACCGGAGTCCTGTTCGCCGTCAGTCGCCCGAACCGCTTCGACCTCCACCGCCCGCGGCGGCGGCCGCCACGTCATCCGGATGCCGTCCGGTCTTTCGGTGACCAACGGCGCGTCGATCTCCGGGGCGTACCGCAGCGGACCGCTGGCCAGCGCCGCGCCCGCGATCGATCCCCCGCGCATCGGGATCGCGACGTACCGGACCGTCCGCCCGAATTCCACAGCGGTGTCCACCACCGGGTCTGTCAGGCCTGTCCGGTCCAGCACCACCTGGCCGGCGTCCCGGTGACCCGCCACGCGCAGGAGCGTGAACGTCGCGTCGGTCGAGTCCCCGGCCCAGCCGCCGCCGGGACCGCCGCCGGGACCGCCGGCCGCGCTTTGCGGTCGCAGGATTCGGACACCGTCGCCGACGGGTGCGAGCCGGAGCGCGGTGCGCATCCCGTCGGCCAGAGCCCGTTCCGCCTGCCGGACCGCCACCCGCACCAGAGCGTCCCGGCCCCGCCGGTGGTCGTCGGCCATCAGCGCGATGCCGCGCACCAGGCAGTCCATGGCCTCGGCGAGCCGGCCAGCGTCCTCATGCCGCTCCGCCTCGGCGAACAGTCCGTCCGCCCCGGCCGCGTCGCGCTCAACGGCACCGCAGAGTTCCGCGAGGCGCCAGTCGCCGTGCCCCGGCGGCAGCCGGGAGACCAGGACCCGGGCCCGGCCGAGCCGGTGCGCTTCGACCGCGTCGAGCAGTTCCTCGGCGGCCGCAGCGGCGAGTTGCCCGAGGGGGACCGCGGCCCGGGCGAGTCGGGCCGCGGCGGCCGCCTCGTCGCTGTGCACTCCGAGCACCTTCAGGTGCTGGTCCGTCACCGCCGCGGGGTCGCCGGCGGCGGTGTGCGCCGCCATGATGACCTGGTAGATCAGGGCATGCCGGAGCAAAGCGGGGCCCTCGTCGCGGCCGGCGATCGCCTCCAGGACGCCGAGCAGAGCGTCGGCCCGGGCCTCGTCCTTCTTGAAGCGCTTCAGGACCGCGGGACGCAGTTCCCTGATGGCCTCGCCGTCGACCCGCTGCCACCGGCCGCCCTTGCGGGCCAGCCAGAAACCGTCGAGCAGGCGGAACCGGGGACGGCCGGTACCGTCCGTCTCGGCCAGGAACGGTGCGGACGAGGCGAGCAGATCGGCGAGGTGGCGGAGTTTGAGGTCCTTCAAGCCCTCGGCGAGCGCGGGGTAGCCGGGCACTCCGGGGAACCGTGGCGCCCCCGGGCTCGGCGGATCGGGGGCGGAACGGGCAGCGTCGGAGGTCACTGGACGGCCGTCGTGTAGAAGTAGATCTGGATCTCGGCGGTCCCGGTGTTCGCGTGGTCCAGGTCCACAAAGGGACGCAGCACCGTGTCGGACGGGAACATGGCCGGATCGATCGTCGTCAGCAGGTGGTCGATGCTCGTGGCGTAGGCCGTGTCGGCCTGCGGGTCGGGTCCCCAGCCGAAGGTCAGGACGAACCCTGCGTGGCGCCCGTGGTAGGGCTTGAGCTGGTTCTTCAACTCGGTGGTCAGCTGGGGCGTCCCGCCGGAATCGTCAACTGTGAACTGCACCGGGGCCTTGTCCACCGACTGGGGGCCGACCCGCGCCGTACTCGTGGTCGGGCTCGGCGACGGCTTCGACGAAGGCGTGGAGGTCGTGGGGGTGGAGTGCGTCGGCGTGGGTGTCGCTGTCGGCTTCGGCTGGGCTTTGACGGCCAGTTCGGGATCCTTCTGGCTGCCCAGGGCGACGATCATGATGACCAGCATCAGGTCCGCGAAGAGCCAGCCCACCAGGGCGACCAGGGTGCGCTCGCGCGGGACCGCCCGAAGCCGCTTCATTGGCCCGGCCTGTTCGCGGACTGTTCCGGCACCGCCGGGAGCCGGCGGCGTCCGAAGTCGGCGCGGGTACCGGCCTCGACGGCCTCCGCCGCGTTCTCCCAGTGCGCGGCCGCGGCGTCCCAGTGGCCCACGACCCGCCCGAGCTGGACGATCGACATCCTGGTCTCGTCCACCACGGCCGTCAGGGACTTGACCACCTCGTCGGCGGCGGCCACGGCGAGCTCGGTCCGGTCGTTCACGTCCTGCTGGATCTTCGCGAGCCGCTGAAGCGCCTGAGCGACCTTGCCGCCGGCGTCCTCGACCCGGTCGCCGACGCCGCCGACCGCCTCGGTGTTCCGGGCCGCGGCGTCCGCCATGGTCGTGCGCGTCGTCTCGACCGCGGCGACCACGGCCTCCTGGCTCTTGCGCAGATCGGACACGCCGCTGCGGACCACCTCACGGTTCTGACTCACACTGCTCTCGACGGCGGCCAGTCCGGCGGTCTGCAGGGCGGTGAAGCCCTCCGTGCCCTGCCGCACCAGGTCGCCGACCGCGGCGGTACCCCGGCTGACGACGTCCCGCACCACGGTCTCGGCCTCCTCGTGCGCCGTCCGCAGCGCCTCGGTGCTCATCCGGACCATGTCGCCGACCATGGTGCCGGTCTGGTCCTGAGCCTTCTGGAGCAGGTCGACGCCGTGCAGCACGCGCTGCTCGGCGGCGGTCGACGCCGCCGCCGTCCGGTCCGAGGCCGTGGTCAGCCGGGTGGCCGCCTCGTCGAGACCCGCCGTCAGGTGCTCGGTGCGCTCCAGGGCGTCGACCGCGCGGCCCTCGATCTCGGCCGCGTTCTTCAACATGCCGCGCAGCCGCTTCGCGGAGTCGCCGAGTGCGGCGGTGAAGTCGGCCGGCGTGACGGCCCGGTGCGCGTTCACCACAACCTGCGCCCTTACCAGGACCAGCGCCAGTTCGCCGGTACGCACCGCGATCTCGGCCTGCTGCTGGTCGGCCGCGGTCTGGGAACGGTGCCGGGCCATCGCGTGGTATGCCGACGTCACCAGCAGGAGGCCGATGAACAACACCGCGGTCGAGGCGACGTTCCCGAAGCGGAGCCAAGGGCTCAGGTTCCCGTCGAACCCGCGCTCCCACAGCTGCAGGAAGGGCTCGGTCGCCTTGTCGGGCTCCGTGGTCGCCAGGCGGCTGTAGGCAGCCGAGGCCCGCGCCAGACCGAACCAGGTCACCAGCAACGGGACGAAGACCAGGACCCCGAGGACCGCGTCGACGGTCCGTTCCCGGTTGCCGCCGCGGAAGACCCACCTCAACGGCGGCTTGGAGATCAGCCACGGCAACCGGAGCCGGGAGGAGATCCGGTGCCACCGGTGCCATCGGGACCGCCGGCCGGGCCGGGCCGCAGCTGCGGCCGCCAGCTTGCCGGTGTCGATGTTCTCGTCGCGCGCGAGCGTTCCGACCAGGTCCACGGCCGTCCACTGCTCGAGGCGCGCACCGTCCTGCTCCAAGTCGTCCGCGAGCAGCGAGACGACGGCGCCGGCACCGGCGGTCAGACTCTTGCTGCTCAGGTCGCGCAGTTCCCGCGCGACCGCGTCGGTGTCCATCAGCGCTGTCACACCGCGTTCCTGACGGACAGGTGTCGTGGATCCGCGACCGACGTCGGTCTCAGTCGTTCGTCACGGTCAACGAGGTCATGGCGCCCGCGGGCATGCCGCCGACGCCGCAGAACGGGCACGTCCAGTGGCCGGAGCCCGGCCAACAGCCCACCCGCCGGCAACTGCTGCACAGGACGAAGGAAGTGCCACCGCAGCTGGGACAACCCGGATAGGCCGGGTCCACGGCGAACCGCCCCGACAACGCCGTGCTCGTGTACCCCTCCCGGTCCGCGCGCGCCGGGTCGATCGCGAAGGCCCAGGTGGCCGACCACGTCGAGCTGCCGTCGTGGTAGAGCCGGATGCCGAACGTCGCCGACGTCGTCCGTTGGCACCTGGCCACCACGACGGCGCCGCGGAGCCGGCCGCTCCCGGGGTGCTGATCGCCGCTCGTCATCACGTGCTCCCGTTCGTCCGTCGAATCCCCTCGCTGCGTACTGACGGACCGGACTTTGTCCGTCAGTACCTCCCGTACCGACATACCGACGTCCCGGGACCTAATCGGTAGGACCGAACGGTGGAGACAGGGGGTGGGGCGATGACTGCCGCGGATCCCCGTGCAGTGCTCACGGCGATGATCGAGCGGACGGCTGCCGAGCTGGAGACGCTCGGTGCGCGGGACGCGGTGTCCTGGCGGTTCGCCAAGGCTTGGCTTTCGCTGGCGAGGTTCGAGGCTCACACTCATGCCTCCGAGGATCTGGGCGCGGCGCTCGCGGACTTCGACGCCCTGCCTTCAGGCCTGCCGGAGCGGCCCATGCTGGCGGCGATGATCGCCGTCAGTACCCTGCGACACGGAATCCCTTACGACGCCACGGACACCGTCGCCCGGTTGGTGGCGCTCGCGGACATCGTGGACGCGGCGCCTCCGCCGCTGCCCGACTGGCCGTACGCCTCCGCGGTCATCCGGGTCCGGGACGTCATCGACGCGTCGATGCACGGCCGGGCGGGATTCCAGCTGCGCGAGGCGCTGGCCGAAGTCGAGCGGCTGGCGAAGGTGGTCGGCACGGCGCAGCCTTACGCCACCATGATCGACTCCCTGCGGCAAGGACTGGACTGGCAGCGGCGGCTTGAGGAATCGGATCGATCGAGTGCGCCCGCCGCCGAGGGTTCCGAGGACTTCGCGCGTCGGGTCGCAGAGTTCGCCGACAGCCTTCCCGATCAGGACGGAACCGGCCCGGCCGTGAAAGCGGGAATCGACGCGAGTCTCCCCGTCTTCCGGATACTCCAGACACTTCAGTCGGCGATGTTGCGCAGCGACATCCGTGCCATGGCGGCCGGTCTCAAGAAGCTGGAGGCTGCTGCGGAACAGCTGCCAGCCGACAGCCCGAGCCGGCAGTCGGTCGACCGCTGCATCGCGGCCCTCGGCCCGTTCGCCTCGATGCTGAACGAAGGCGAAGCCGCGCAGGCCAAACCCTGGGAACCCGCAGCCCGGTTCGCGAAGCCCTTGCCCGACGACATGCTCAAGGTCATGGAAGCCGCGGCGGACCGCCCGGGACTGGGTCCCTCCGAAAGAGTCCTGCACCGCTTCAACCTCGCCATAGCGTTCCTCAGCCAGGACACCCCCGAAGCCGTGGACCACGCGGTGACAAATCTGCGGCAGGTCCTGGCCGACGCCTCCCCCGACGACCGCCGTCTCCCGGCCTACCTGCTCGGCGCTGGCGGCGCGGCCATCAGGCGCTTCGAACAGCGCCGCGAGCCTCAAGACCTCCGCGAGGGCATCAGGCTGCTGGAAGACTGCCAAGCACGCGCCGGTGCGACGAGCCAATACCTGTGGACGAATGCCGCGATGCCGCTCGCGTTCGCCTACCGCCTGGCCGGTCGCACGGCGCTCGGTCGGTCGACCGCGCTCGACGGGCTCCGCGGCCTGCTGTGGGACGTGCTGCTGCAGCACGACGTCGAGGCCATGCACTCGGCAGCCCGGTCCGCCGCCGACACCGCGCTCGATGTGGCTCGCTGGTGTCTGGCCGACCACGACACGGAATCCGCGGTACACGCGATGGAATCCGGACGGACCCAGGCGGTCTTCGCGTCCGTGGAAACCCGGACGCTGAAGGATCGGCTGCTTGCTCAGGGCAATGAAGAGCTCGCCGCAGAATGGGACCACGCACACCTGACCGCCGACGAAGCGCTGATCTCCGGTGGTCTGCGCCGCCGGGTGATCAGCGCCCTGGCCGGCATCGCCCTGGACGACCGCGGCTTCCCGATCGGCTCGCCGGGATCGGCCACCACCCGGCTGTTGGACCCGCCGAGCATCCACGAGATCCGCGCCGCGCTCCGGACGCTGGACGTCGACGCGCTGGTCTACCTCTTGCCCGGAGACGAGCAGTCCGGAGCCTGCGTCATCGTGCCCGCGGACGGTCCCGCCGACCAACTGTTCCTGCCGGGGCTGAACTGGAAGGCACTGGCCGATTTCGACGACTATGTGGCCTCCAGCGCCTTCGACGGGATGGGAGTACAGGTCCCGGCCCACGAGTCGCGCGACGCGGCTGAGGCCGCGGAAGGAGCAGGCCCGAGAACCCGCGACCAGTCCCGGCCCGCGCGCGCCGCCGCCGTCGACGACGTCTGCGACTGGGCTTGGAACGCCGCCATGCGCCCGCTGCTGGCGTTGTGGCCGGACCGCTCCGCCGACCGTCCGGTCCGCCTGGTCGTCGTGCCGATGCGAGAACTCACTCGGGTCCCCTGGCACGCCGCGCGCGATCGCACCGGAGGCCGCGAGACGTATGTCATCGAGCGAGCCGTGATCTCCTACGCGCCCTCGGCTCGGCTGCTCTGCGACGTCGCGGCGCGCGGCGCCGTCCCGCTCACCGACTCCGGACTGTTCGTCGGTGACCCCGACACCCGCGGTGCGGCCTCGGACCTGCCGGCGGCGCGCGCCGAAGCGCTCGCCGTCAAAGAGGTCTTCTATCCCCGAGCGCGCTACGTCGGCCGGGAAGCCGACGGGACAGCCGCGGCCGCGGGTGCCGGGCGGAAGCCCGACGTCCTGGCCTGGCTCGCCGACCCGGACGGCGGGCCGGTGGTGCACCTCGCCTGCCACGGCGTGGTGCGGGCGGCCACCCTGTCCGGCGACAGCTCCTACTTCCTGCTCGCCGACGGCGAACGCCTCGCCGCCGAGGAGCTGGTGGGCTCCCTGTCGCACGGACGCCCCCGGGACCTGGCACTCGCCGTGCTGGCGGCGTGCGGCAGCGCGGAGTCCGGGCGTGGCTACGACGAGGTCTTCAGCCTGGCCACCGCCTTCCTGGCGCACGGCGCCCGGTCCGTCGTCAGCAGCCAATGGGCCGTCCCCGACGCCGACACCTCAGTGCTGATGTTCATGGTCCACCACTACCTGCGCCACGAAGGCCTTCCGCCGGCTGATGCTCTGCGCGCGGCCCAACTCTGGATGCTGCACGACCGCACACCGCCGGACACCATGCCCCAGCAGCTCCGCGAGAACCTGCGGGCGCAGCAGCCGCCGGTCGCGGCGTGGGCCGCTTTCATCCACTCCGGCCGGTGACCGCCGATCGGCCCGCACGACAGGATCCTGACGGGAGCACACAATGACGACGACGCCACCGGACGACCCGATCTCCGCGATCCTCGACGGCGGCGCGGGACCCGTCCTCGCCGGGCCGATCGAAACGCGGTTGTGGCGATTCGTCCGGACCTGGACGGCGGTCGTGCGCTACGAGGACCACGGCGGCGCGCCGGGCGATCTGGAGCAGGCCCTCACCGGCTTCGAGTCGCTGCCTTGGGACGTGCCCGGCCTGTCCCGCCTGGCGGCGGTGCTGATGCGGGCTGCGGTCCGGACCTCGGCGACGAGCGCGCAGCCGCCGCTGCTGGATCCGCGCCAGCGTTCCCGGCTCAGGAACCTGCTCCGGGCCGCGGGCTCCGATCCGGTGCCGGTCCCGGACTGGCCGCAGGTCTTGGCGGCGTTCGAGGCGGTGGACACGGTGGTCGCGATGGTCGCGGTGGCCGGTGCCGGACCGGCGAGCAGCCACGACGCGCTGGTCAAGGTCGGGCGCCTCATGAGCGTCGTAGGTGATGCCGAGCCGTACGCCGCCGTGGTGGGGCTCATGCACGACGTTCTCAGTCATGCCGAAGCCCTGCGGGACGACCCGGCCGCGACGGCCGCGACGGCCGAATTCGGCCGGCTGCTCGACCGGGCCCATCGGCCGTCCGGAGCGGACGGCACGCTCGCTGAGCGTTTCGGTCCTCTTGCCGGATAGGTTCTTGCCGGATAGGTGGCCGGCCCCGACGGGTAGGAACGGCGCGGTCAGTCGAGCCTGTTCACCAGCGACCGCAACCGCCAGTACTCGTCAAACGCATGCCGCAAAGGGCCCGCAGCCGGCTCCGCGCCCAAGGCGATCCGCTGATCATCGACCTCGTACACGAGCCGATAGCTCAGCACACCCACCGCCGCGTCCAGCCATTCCGCGGAATCCGCTCGTCCCGGGGCGTGCCCGAACTCCGCGCAGAACCACGCGGGCATCACCGCTCCGCGCTTGACCTCGACCTCAAGCACCTCGTGCAGCAGCGAGTCCAGCTCCTGCAGCGCCTCGCGTCCGGCGTCGATCACCGGGCCCTGACTCGCACCGCGCTCGGCGTCCTCCGCCAGCCGGGCCCGCGCCGACTGGGCCGCCCGCGCGCGACCGGCGGCCAGGGCGCTCGCCTCGGCGAGGCGTTGCTCTGCCGCGGTGAACAGCTGCGCGTTGTGCTGGTGCCGAAGATCACCGCGGCCGGAGGACTGGAGCTCGGTGCTGATCGACAGCACGGCCTGCGCCGCGCGGTCGCGGTCGGCCTCAAGCACGGCGAACTCCTCGACGTCGGCGGTCAGCTGGTCCCGCACCCGCGCGTCGAGCAGGCTCTCCTCGGCGTCGCGGCCGGCCTGGACGGCGTCGGCCAGGTCTTCCCAGTGCTCGACGGCGGGTTCCAGGTCGGCCACCGGGACACCGCCCGACGCGCGCAGCCGCTCTTCGAGCCAGTCGACGCGCGCGGCCAACCGCCGCAGAGCTTTGTCGGGGTTCTTCCCCTCGCCGATCGTGGCGGCCCCGGCCGATGCCGGAGGCTCGGACTCCGAGCGGTTCATCAGTGCTCTCCCATGGATCATGCAGTCGCGACCGGTGCCGGCCCGGCGAACACGCGGAAGGCCCACAGGCCGACGACCACGGCCAGCGGCGCCACCGGAGACGCCCAGCCGGTCAGGACGTGCGCGCAGGTCAGCACGGCGACGCCGGCGGCCAGCGCGAACATCCCCGCGCCGACCCGGGGACGGAAGCCCGGTCCGGCCGCGCGCGCCGCCGTGCCGGGCACCGCGGCGATGCCGCCGAACAGCAGCGGCACGGCCAGCGCGATCCACCACAGCGTGACCACACCGGCCGCCCCGACGGCGCACAACCCGGCGCCGACGGCGATGACGCCGGCGTAGGCCCGACGCGCTGTGCGGACGGCGAGGTGGATCCGGTGGCGGCGCTCGAGCTCGGGGATGTGGGCCTCGTAGTCGACGAGGTCCCGCGTCGCCCGCGTCACCGCTGCCACGGCCTCGTGGTAGTCCTCGCGGTTCGGGCCGGGCCCGTCGGGGTCCGCGGCCTCCACCGCTGTCGCGGCCCTGCGGATCCCCTCCTGAAGATGCTGGACATCGGCGTCTATCTCCGCCGGGCTGCGCCCGCGGTCAGGCAAGGTGCGGCTCATCGGCCCTCACCCCGCCACCAGGGCCGCGCCGACGGCGAAGCCCGCGGCCAGGACCAGCGTCGCGCCCACAGCCAACCGGTCCACCCGGCGCGCCAACGCGAATTCGCCGCGCCGTTCCGCGGTGAGACCGGACATCCGGATGCCGTTCGCCGAACTGAGCACCTCGATCCGATTCATGGCCAGTTCTCCGGAGCGGGATCGCCGCCCGAAGACGTGCACGAAGTCCCCGTCCTTGAGCTGTCCCCCGGTCAGGCGGCCGAGCAGGGTGCAAGCGTGGGTGGCGCCGAGGATCGTCTCGACCCGGAAGCGGTGGAGCTCCGTGGAGAACTCGGGCCGCCGCCTGCGCGGAGCACCCGGGCGCCGCGGCAGGAAGACCAGCGCCGAGTCCGCCAGGTCGCCGAGGGTGGTACCCCGGCGGCGCGCACTGCCGCCCAGACCCGCCAGGAGCACCGCGGCGTAGCCCTCGGTGGCCACAAGCCAGTTCCGGACCCCGGGGCCGTGGCCCCGGGCCGCGAGCACCGGGGCGCCGATGATCGCGGCCAGGCAGGCCACAGCGAGGATCCGTGGTCCGGAGAAGCGGCGGCGCACGATCTCCACCACGACGGCGCCGCGGACGGTGCCGGCGAGCGCCCCGCGCGGGACCCGGGTCGAGGGTGCGCCGCCGCCCGGCCTTCGGATCGCACCCGCGTGGGCCGCTCCTGACGGAATCGAGGGGCTCGAAGGGCTTGACGGGCTTGACGGGCTCGACGGACCCGGGCCGACCGGGCGCACCGGACCCCCGCCGGAAGACGGAGGCGCACCGGCACCTCCGCTCGACGGGCGGACGACTCGCTGGGACCCGGGGTTCCCCCGGGATCCGCGCTGCGCCCAAGGCGGACCGGCCATGTCAGCCGCCCAGCGTGATGACGCGGCGCCCGGCGCCGGCGACGACGGCGGGCAGCGGCGGACTGGACTTCCCGGCCGGGACCGCACGCTCCCGGCCCCAGGTGCGGATGTCCTCGATCTGCTCGGGGTTGGTGCGGCTCAGCGGCATCGTGTTGGTGAAGTTGGCCTTGATGAAGTCCTCGTCCACGGCGTCGCCGTCCGGCAGCTCGACCGCGACGCCGACCTCGTGCAGCGCGGCCTCGATGTCCGAGCCGGCGAACCCGGCCGACAGCACCACCAGCTCCTTGACCAGCCGCTCGTCGGGCTCGCCGCCGATCAGACGCCGGTGGTACAGCCGGATGATGTCGGCGCGGTCGTCGTCGTCGGGCAGGTCGACGAAGAAGATCTCGTCGAAGCGGCCCTTGCGCAGGAGCTCCGGCGGCAGGCTGCTGATGTCGTTGGAGGTGGCCACGAGGAACACCCGGGCCTTGGACTCCTGGAGCCAGAACAGGAACTGCCCGATCAGCCGCCGGGTCACGCCGGTGCTGTCGTTCTGGCCGGACAGGCCTTTCTCGATCTCGTCGAGCCAGAGCACGCACGGCGCGATCCGGTCGGCGGTCTCCAGCGCGTCGCGGAGCCGGCCCTCGGACTGGCCGACGTACTGACCCATGATGCTGCTCAGGTCCAGCCGGTACAGCGGCAGCTCCCACTGCGCGGCGATGGCCTTGGCGGACAGCGACTTGCCACAGCCGGGGACGCCGACCAGCAGCACACCGCGCGGCGGTCGCAGCGCCTTGTTGCGGGCGTCGGCGAACATCCACTGCCGCTTGCGCTCCAGCCAGGCCCGGAGGTTCTGCAGTCCGCCGACCGAGTAGTCGGCCTCCTTCAGCTCGATGCGCTCCAGCCCGGCGAGATCGCTGAAGATCCGGTCCTTGAGCTGGGCCAGCCGGACCACGTCAGAAGGCTCCAGCTTGCCGTCCGCGGCCAGCGTCGCCATCAGGTTGACCCCCTCGGCGCTGGTGGCGCCGACCAGGAAGTTCGCGGCGCGCTGCGCGTCCTGCTCGCTCCAGCCGATGTCGACGGTGCTGGCGTTGTCGGTCAGGAAGTCGCTGATGGTCGCGTACATCTCGTCGGCGTCCGGCAGGTCGAGCGTGGTGGACATGCCCAGGCGCTGCAGGCCGCTCCACAACTGGCCGTCGGTGATGAGGATGACGGAGCCGGCCGTGCTGTCGGCCAGCCGGCCCAACTCGGCGAAGTGCCGGGTGAACTGGGTGTCCTCGCTGAGGTTGTCCGGGTCGACGAACACGAAGTTGGCCTGGCTGCGGTTGGTGAACTGGGTGGTGGCGTAGTCCATCGCCCCGGTGATCGACCGGTCGTCGTTGACGGGGGCGTGGGTGCGCATGTCGCGCAGTCCGGTCGCTCTGGTGTGGATCCAGAACGGCATGGCGGCGCGCCGAGGATCGCCGGCCAGCTCGCGCACCAGGCGGATGGCCCGTGCTTGCTCGATGCTGCGCAGGGCGATGACCGGGATGCGCGCCGAGAGGTAGCTGTCGAGCTCGCGGGCGCACTCAACGTATCTGGGCATGGCCTTCCTCGATGTCTTTGGGTCAGCGTCCGATGACGCGTTTGGTCGGCAGCCCCGCGGCCGGAATGGCGCGGGGATCGACGACCCCCGCGCGGACGCCGGTGACGACGGCGGTGAGCGGGTTTTCGCGCAGCGTGCGCAGCCGGGTCTCGACCATGCGGGCCGAGTCGCCCCGGTCGCGCTGGCGCTCGATGTCGCGTTCGAGCTGCCGCTGCATGTCCGAGATCTTGCTCTCGACCATGGTGGTCAGCCCGGTGCGGAGTTCCTCCGGCAGACGGGGGTCGCCGGCGAGCGCGAGGACCGGGATCAGGCCGTCGCGCCCCTGCTGGAGCGCGCGGCCGTACTCGAACTCGTCGCCGACGGCGTGCGCGGCGGCCTTGGCGAACGCCTTGTGCCAGCCTTCAAGACGTCGCGCCAGCGCGTCGGTGAAGCGGTCGGTGATCCGGCGCCAGGTGTCGGAGGCGAAGTCCTTCGGGTCCAGCGGCCCGAGAGCCGACCCGTCCGACCCGTCCGGCTCGCCGCCGTCGCCCCAGGCGGTCAGATACTCCGCCCACTCTGTGTAGCCGCCGCGGCGCTCGGCTTCCTTGCGTCCCAGTCGCACGGCGGTCAACCGTCCCCGCGGCCACGCTGGACGAAGACCTCGCCGGGCGGCAGGGGCTCCCAGTCCGGCAGGCCCTCGATGGTCTTGCGCAGACGTGCCGTGGCATGCGGCTTGACCGGGCCGCGACGCTTGGCCCACGGCGTCTCAGCCGCCCCCGCCGCCTTGCCCCAGGGCGTCGCGGCGGGAGATCCGTCCTGCGCTTTGGGGCCGGCGTGCTTCGGGCCGCCTGTCACCGGGGCGGCGACGGGCTCGGACACCATGGGCTGGGACACTGCGGGCTGGGACATCGCGGGCTCGGACACCGGCGGCTGAGACACTGCGGGCTGGGCCGCGCCGGCTTCGGCAGCCTCGGCCGGCGGCGTGCTCGGTCCTTGAGCCGGTATCGGGGCGGACGCCCAGCCGATCGGCGGCGCCGGGGAAGTCTCGGGAACGACGGGTGCTGACATCTGTTCTGACATCTGTTCTGGCATCGCTTCCGGCATCGGCTGGCTCATGCCTTCAACCCTTCCTCGCGCATGGTGCGCCCCTCGTGCGGGGTCTTGTCGTGGCCCAGGTCGGCGAACTGCGCTATCAGGGTCCGCACTCGCGGCTCCTCGGCGTCGGCCGCCCGGTAGCGGGTCTGGTAGTCGGTGTACTCGGCGCCGGCGCCGCGCAGGTCCTCCAGCGACTTCGCCTTCATCCCCTTGATGGTCGTCTCGACCTGGGCGCGCAGGGCCTCCGCGGCCTTCTGCCGGCCGGCGGCCCGCAGATACGCGATCCCGAACAGCGCCCCGGCGGCGACGATCCCGAACGCCGGGTTGATCGCGACACCCAGGACCAGGACGATCGCGGCCAGGATGCCCGGCTTGATCAGAGCCTTGCCGAGGTCGAACCGCAGCGAGGCGAGCAGCGGGGCGCTCGCGGCGTCCCAGTGCGCGGCCAGCGAACCCTCCAGTTCGTTCATCGGCGTGTTCGTGAGGCTCCCGCTCCAGCGTGGCAGCGTGAACACCGAGCTCCCGATCGGCTGCTGCTCCTGGAACTCGACCTCCACCTCGGCCGGGTACTTGGACCGGTAGTCCATGCTGAAGCCGGAGTGCGCGCGGTCGACCCACTCCACGCAGGACGCCAGGGCCACCTGCTGGGTCGCGGGCGACACGCCGATGTCGGCGGGATGCAGCGCCGCGGAGGTCTGGACGGTCAGGTAGTCCAGGGTGTCCCCCAGCGCGGCGGTGTGCGTGTCGGCCTTCTCCCGCGCCCTGTCGAGGTCGCCCTCGAACTCGATGACCGCCCGCTCGTACGCCAGCTCGCGCCGCAGCGGCAGCTCCTCGGTGTCGAACTCGTCGACCAAGATGTCCAGGATGTCGTCGACGGAGTCCTCGATCCGCTCGGAGGCGTGGTACTCCGCCGCGATCAGGGCGCTGTAATGGTCGTGGAAGGGCTTGTGCGTCTCGGCGCCCCGCAGCACCTCCTCCAGCTCCGGCCACTGCGGGCTGTGCTGCTTCAACCGCTCGAAGGAGGCGGCCGCGCCGCCCGGCCGGTAGCTCTCGACCTCGAACCGCCAGCGCTTGACCTGCGCGGCGTGCGCGTCCTCGTCGTCGGCGAGCTTGGCCAGCCACCCGTTCACGCTCTCGTGGATGAGCTGGCGCCCGCCGGCCCCGAAGGCCCCCTGCGCCACCGACTCCAGCACCACCGCGAACTCGCGGGACAGCGCCATCGGATCCAGGTTGCGCAGGTAGTGGCGCAGCCAGATCACCGAGGACGGCATCCGGCGCTGGCGCCGCAGGATCAGCGCGAACAGCAGCGCGGTACGCGCGGGCGCCAGGCCGTAGGCGGCCTCTATGGCCTGGTCGCACAGGACGCTGTCGCCGCCGGACCAGGCACCCAGGCTGACCGCCGCGGGCGCCAGCCAGTACTTCGGGTTCTCGATCATCAGCAGGTCGGTGGCGGTCTCCACGCTCTCCTGCTTGACCAGGCCGCTGTCGAAGGCCCGCACGAGTCCGGCCGCGGTGCGCCGCACCTTGTCGTAGCGGCCGAAGTCGAACTCGATCCGGGACTCCAGATTGCCGACCCGGGTCTCGGCGCGCTGCACGTTCGCGGTCCGTTCCGCGCGCCGGACGAAAGTCGTGAACTCGTTGGTGAGGTTGGCCAGCTCGTCGCGGGTCAGCTGCTGCGCCGCACCCACCGCGGCGACCTGGCCGTTGACCACGCCGACGTCGTTGATGACGCGGAACGTCATCTCCTGGACGTTGGTGACGTCCCTTTGCAGCGCGCGTACCGAGCTCCGGAGCGCGTGATCGACATCCACCATGCTCTGTCATCCTGCTCTGCTCGTCCGGAACCTGGTTCCGGTGGCGGTCCAGACTTGGGGGCGGCGCCGGGCACCTCGGCCCGGTCAGGGGGTGACGGGTGTGCCGTCCAGGCGCACCGGCACCAGCTGCCCGTCCGAATAGATCTCCACGTACAGGTAGGCGCCGCTGCGGACGAGCGGGCGCGCGTCCGCGAACAGCGGCGGGACGTGGTCGGACGGGCCGTAGTGTTCGAGGATGCTCTCCAGCAGACTGAGCCGGTGGTCGACGTACGGCGGGCCCAGCCGGCACACGGCCATGAGGCCCAGCGGCATGGCGCCGCCGTGGTCGTTCACATAACCGGCGGCGATCTGGTCGGCCAGCTGTCTGCGGGTCGCCTCGTCGAGCGAGGCGTCCATCCGCGCCACCGACTCCAACAGCCCGGCGCCGCGCGCCTTGCGAAACTCGCGGCTGCCCAGCCGGGGCGCCGGCGCGACCAGGGACCTCTGTTGCTGATCGCTGGACTTCTGCTGCTGATCGCCGGACTTCTGCTGCCACGCCGGCTCTTGGCGATGACGCTGTCGGAACTCCACGGACTCCTCCGGGGGCTGATCGTCGGGTCGCTGACCTGTCTGCTCGCCTACTGACGGACAGGAACCGCCGACAACCCGACAACCGCCACGCCCCCGAAGGCGCGACCCCTCACAACACCCAGCCGACCCCGTATCCGAAGCCGGTCTCCGGCCGGCTGAAGTCCAGGACGACCTCGCCGGCCTCGTCCAGGTCCAGCGACTCCCCCGGCACCATCCGGTCGTTGAGCACCCGCGGCGGCACTCGCTGGAAACGCCAGACCGCGGCCGGCGGGTGCTGGGGGTCGAACCGCACCCGCAGTTGGAACTCGTCGCAGGGCAGCAGCGGGACGAAGGCGTAGTGCGGGCGCATCGGCTGGCTGTCGGGCACCCGGAACACCATCGTGTACGTGTGCTGATCCCCCTGGCGCAGCGGCCTGGGCAGGGTGAGCACGAAGCGGAAGTGGGCCTCGCCCTCCCGCTCCCGGGACTCGATCCTCGCGCCCTGCTGCACGTCAGCCACCACCGTGGCGTCGACCGGAGTGCCCGTGGACTGCGCACCGTCCGGACGCGGCAGGCTGAAGCGGATCGCGATGCGGCGCAGACCGTCGCGGCGGGAGACGATGGTGCGGCGCTCGATCAGTTCGGGGGTCGCGCAGTCCAGGCGCAGCAGCGACTCCAGACGGGACACGTACCAGCCCTTGTCGAGGTCCTCGCCGGTCTCTTCGCCGGCCGCGATGCGGGCCAGGGCCTCCTCGGCGAGCCGGTCGAAAGCCCGGATGATGCGGCGGCGCGCGGTGCGGTCGGCGCACGAGAAGCGCTGGGCGAGCATGTCGACCCGCTCGGTCAGGCGCGGAAGCTGCGTGCCGGGTGCGGTGGCGAGGGCGAAGGCCAGCGCCTGCCGGTCGTGCTCCGGGAACGCCGCCGACAGCTCCCGCAGCACGGTCAGCACCCGCCGCCGGATCTCCCGGTCGCCGGCGTCCGCGCGGACGCCGCACAGCCGCCGGAGCTGCGGACCGATCCGGCCGCGCAGGTTGGTCGCCTCCAAGCCCCAGCCGTGGCGCAGCTTGGCGAACTCCTCGAGCAGCGCCTCTTTGTCGTCCCTGGTCGCGTCCTGGCCGTCCGCCATCGTCGAGCCCCCTCCCGCATCACAGAATACTGATAAGTGGGGGTCCTCCCGGGGCGGCGCGCCGGGCGGCCTTCGCCGACCGCGCGGCGCCCGGCTCACTCCACCGTGTCCGGGACCCGGGTGACCACAGGTAGGACGGCGGTCGTCCAGTCCGCAGTCGTCCAGTCCGCGGCCGGCAGCCGCCCGGCGGCGAGGTCACGTCGGCCCGGCGCCGGCTCGCCCAAGCGCGGCAGGACGAACGGTGCGGCGTTGAACGGCTCCTCGGCGACGATGACTTTGAGCCAGTCCGCGACCTCGGCGCCGGGGACCACATCCGCTCCGGGCGGCAGCGAGAACGCGATCGGTGATCCCTCGGCGGCCCACGCCGTGTGAAGCGGCGCCACGAGATCGCCGGGGAACAAGCTGAGTTGGCTCTGGAAGCGGTCTGTCATGTCCAGAAGGACGCAGTACAACTGGCGTTCGCTGGTGTTCCGCAGCGCGATGAACACTTCGGGCGGAACCCACTGCGAACCGTCCCAGGCGTATTCGAGCGCGATACAGCCGGTCTGGTCCGTCCGCAGCGGGCCGTGTGACGCGCCATCCGTCCGGGGACCGGCCGGATCGACCGTGCTCACCTCGATCCGGATCGCGCCGGCGATGCGGGACGACGGGTTCTCCAGGGCTTTGACACCGCGCCAGCGGGCGATGTGCTCGACGTCCGCGACCACCCCGGCGGCACTCATGGCGTCGGTGACGACGTACGCGCCATTGACCAGTTCGCCACCACCCGCGCCGAGAATCCGCGCGACGTTCGGCTTCGGGACGCTGAGCACTACGTCCGGCGTGCGATCGAAGGCATCCGTCCCGAAGGCTGCCAGCCGGACGTAGGGGGACGAGCCGCCGCCCGGGCCGGCGGCGTTCAGCGCATTGATAAGGAGCCTGGCAGTCTCGTCGGCATCCGGTGCAGCCGAGACCGCCACGCTCGCCGGCGGCTGCGGCACGGCCGTGACGACGACCTGGAACTGTCGCCCGGGATCGGGCCGCCACCCGGCGAGCGGCCGGACCAGGCTCTTCGTCGCCCACACCTGGACGACCTCGGCCTCGGACCAGTCGGCACCGTCGCCGCCCGCGCCGGGCACACCGACTCGGGTCCGGTCGTCCGCCGGTCCGGCCACGATCCCGTGGCAGGCCCCCGCGTCGATCTCCCAGACGCCGCGCAGGCACCGCATGGTCATCGACGACCGCGGCAGCCTCGCCGCACCTCCCAGGAACGCCCGGTCGACGACCGGTTCGGCGATGGGGAACAGCACCGGCGTCTGGTGCGACACGAGGTTCTCCACGTAACAGCGGACACCGGTCATCAGCTCTCTGTAGGTCGGGCTCGGGCCCAACCCCTCCAGCTGTTTCAGGACCGCCAGGCTGAAGACACCGCGGCGGCCGTCAGCCAGCTGGATCTCCTGCGCGGTCTGGTTCCGGCGACAGGCGGCCAGAGCGACATAGTTGGGGCTCGCTCCAAGCCCGATGGCAGACCGCGCGCCGCCGCCGAGCACGGACGTCGGCGCGGACGCGGGCGTGGGCATGGGCATGGGCGTGGGCGTGGGCATGCCGAGTTCGGCCAACAGCGCCGACATCGACGGCGGCACGTCGGTGGCCGGCGCCCAGCGCACGGAAAGACGCGCGACATCTTGGTCCCCGAACTCGTTCGCGCCGGCTCCCGCGCCGGCCTCGCGGTCCGCGCCGTCGGAATGACAGGAGTCGAAGACAGTCACCACGTGCGCCCCGCGAGCCACGATCTCTCCGATGAGCACCGCGACTTCCTTGTCACAGAGGTCCGGCACCCCGTCTCGGCGGCTGTCGGCGCAGACCAGGGTCTGCATCACCCCGGTCGGTTCGGTCGCGGCGAGTTCCGGCGGCACCGGCGCCTGCGATCCGTGCCCGCTGAACCAGAACAGCGCCGTGTCCCCGGCCCAGGCGCGCCCGAGGTGGTCGCGGAACCCGTCGATGACCGCGGCGCGCGTGGCCTCCCCGTCGACCAGGCACAGCTGATGGAGGTCGTCCTTCGGAACGTGGTGCTCGAAATACTCCGCCGCGGCTTTGATGTCGCGCAGGCAGCCGTGCAGCCGCGGCGCGGAGTCCCCATAGTCGTCGATCCCGACCAGCAGCACGTGGACGGACACGATGCGATCCCTTTCCCACCTGGCCGGGCCCGGCGGGAACCGGTCGGCGGTCGGCGGTCGGCGGTCGGCGGTCGGCATGGTCACCGGCTCACGAGCCGGAGCGGGAAACCCCGCCCCGGCTCGGACTGACGGACCGAGAGCCCCGTTTCGCCTCCCGTCAGTCGTCAGCGAGCTCAATGCGACTCCATGCCAGCCCCTTCCCCCATCGCATCGAAAACGGGACACCACCACCTTGGACCTTGGACGGGGCCGGAGATAGGGGTTGCCCGGAGCCGATTGCCCGGACAACAGCCACGAGCCTGCGGGACAGACCGCGTGCAGGCCCTGCCGACCAGGCGAATCAGGAGCCTCATCCCGTGGTCTGCAGCACCGACAGCAGACGGATCCGGGTGTCCTGCACGGCGGGAAGAGCGTGCCACCGGTTCAGCGCCCGCGACAGTCCGCACAGGTCGGAGCGCACCGTCGCGGAGTCGAGGCGCTCGCACGCGTCCAGGACGGGCGCGGCGACCGCGCAGGCCTGCTCCGGTTCGCCGGCTCCGGCCAGGGACAGGGCAAGCCGCGCCGCGTAGCGGGAGCGTGCCCGCTCCGCGCCCAAGGGGATCCGGTCGAGTTCGCGGCCCAGGGCCGCCGCGGCGCGGGCCGGCTGTCCGAGGTCGAACCAGCACCAGCCGGTCGTCATCGCGACCGGATCCGGGACGTTCGCGGTGCCGATGACCGGGCCGCCGCTGCCGTCGGTTTGCGACAACAGTTCCGCGGCCACGTCCAGCGCGCGGAAACAAGCCTCATAGTCGCCCGCGAGGGCGTGGCCTTGCGCCGCGCGCTGCGCTGCCAGGCCCCTGACCCGGGCGGTGCGCGCGCGGGAGAGTGCCCCCTCGGCCAGCGCGACGGTGGTCGCGGCGTCGTGCCGGTAGAGCGCGACCAGGCCGCGCCGCACCATGGCGTAGGCCGCCATCTCCTCGTCACCGCCGGCGGCCGCGAATTCCACGGCGCGGTCCGTCCACCACATCGCGTGGACGTCGTCGCCGGCCTCCTGGGCCATCCACCCGGTGTACTCGGCGTAGCGTCCGGCCAGCCGGAGGGCCGCGTCCCGCTCGGCGGGACGGGCCTGGCCGGCCATCGAGCGCAAAACGTGGGTATGCGCGGCCAGCACCGATATCAGGGCCTTGGGGGCCAGCTTCTGGCCCAGGCCGCGCATCTCGCCGAACATCATCTGGAAGGAGGCGATCGTCTCCTGATGGGTGCCCGCGGCGGCCTGGGCGCCCGCGCCGCGCTCGGCGGGCCGGCGCCCGCGCGGATCCGGGACCGCCAGCCCGGTGACGGCACCGGCCAACAGATGCCGCCGGGACACGGTCCCGAAGCCGGTCTCCGCGTCGCCGCCCATACTCACGATCCACACCTCGCCGCCGTAGTCCGCCGCATTGTGGTCCGCCGCATTGTGGTCCGCCGCACCGTGGTCCGGCCCGCCGCCGGACCGGACGCGGCCCGCGGACGGCGTGGGCGCCAACGCGGCCAGCGCACCGTCGCAACCCAGCGTCGCGTCGCAGCGCCGGGCCAGGTCTGTGCTCGGAGCCTTCGCACCGGTCTCGACCTTGCTCAGGTGGCTCCTGCTGTAGTGCACGAGCGCGGCCAGGTCGGTCAGGGAAAGTCCCGCGCCTCCGCGAAGCCGACGCAGTTCCGTACCGAACGATGCGTTCCGCGCTGGTCCCGTGTCCATGGGTGACCGCCCGTTTCCTGTTGTCCGTCAAATGAGAGCAAGGCGCGTGGAAACGGTAGCCGCGTCGCCGGACTCTGATTCCCTATTCGAGGGTGGCGAACGATGGCCAATCGGGTCTTCGTCAGCTTCCGCAACGGCGACGACCCGTACGCCGCTGCGTTGCTGTTCCGCGCGCTGGGGCGGCGGTTCGGCCGCGACGCCGTCTTCCGCTCCAGCGACTCGATCCCGCCGGGGGCGCCCTGGGCCGAGACGATATGGCGCAACCACTTGTCGAGCGAGGTCCTGGTCGCGGTGATCGGGCCCCGGTGGCTGGACATCCGAGACGGCCGGGGACGGTTGCGGCTGCACCAGGAGGGCGACTGGGTCCGCGAGGAGATCGCGGCCGCCTTGAAGCAGGGCAAGCTGGTGATCCCGGTGGTCCTGGACGGGATCGCGCACCTGGATCCCCGCAAGCTCCCGGAGGACATCGCGCGGATCGCCGAACTGCAGGCGGTCCGGATGGATCACCGGCGGATCGACACCGCGGTGGCACTGCTGATCGAGCGGATCACCGAGGTGTTCGCAGACGCCGACGAGCGCACGAACCACAGCAGCATGGATATGGATAAGGAGCCGGCATCCGAGAACTGGCTCGGCGTCTGGAACGCACCGCCACCCAGCTGCTTCTCCGTGGACCACGGCGACCTCATGGACGCCCTGCGCATGGACACGAGCACGAGTGCCGACCTGATCATTGCGTCACGCGCGTCGCGCTGGGGATCGCTGCCTGTACGCCGCTTGCGAATACCCGGGTTCGCGCGTGAGCAGTCCGTCCGTCTGCTCGGCGAGCGGCTCGCGGACACGTCCTGGGAGGACTTGAACCGCCTGGCCGCAGCACTGGCCGCGGACTTCATCTCCGAGTCCGCGATGAGCCCGGCCCAGTATGCCGATCTGATCGGCGCGCGGCCCGCGAGTTGCTGGACCGGAGTGAGACGTGCAGCTACCCGCGGGCAGCGGCGTGGTCGATGGGATTGGATGAGGTGGCCTCGACGTCCCCTGAGGCGATGTCGGTGCTGATGGCGCTGCGACTCCGGTCGAAGACCTCGACATCCCCACCGCCGTGAGGCGTATATCAGCGATTTGAGGTTCCCCATCGCCCTGAGACACACCACATCGTAGGCTGATCCGCAGGGCGATTCGATCCAGATCGTTATTCGGCAGACCAAAACCGCACATCACCACCGCGGCGGGTGGCCGGCTTCTGGCCAATCGGGCCGGCATCCGGCCAAGACTCGAATGTTGACCGCCCCGTGTCCGTTGCGGCCTGTCGGGCCGGAGGAGCATTGCCGCAGGCCGGGCCGCAGACCCAGGCCACAGGGCGTGGGGGAGCGCCTGAGACCAACCGGCTCTCGTCCGGCCACCTACTGCGGGCTGCAGTGGGCGGGCGTGAGCTCTGCCGTCAGTCTGCCGCGTCCCCTCCTCTCCCTGGCGCCCATCCGCGTGACATCTGGGAAGGAATCATCGGTGTTATCGGACTCCTCACCGGGCCTCGTCGTGGACAAAGGCCCGGATCCCTTGCCGAATAAAGACCCTTATTCTTCTTTATCAGGCTTCGGCGCGTACGTCGAAGCCACCCCGTACTCGCCCCCGCCCC
>NZ_JAACYW010000300.1 GCF_015356825.1 Catenulispora rubra
TGTTTAAGAGACAGTCTAGGCTCGGCGCATGGCCAGTGTCATCAAGAGCGTGTCCTTCGACGCGCACGACGCGCTCGTCCTGGCGCGGTTCTGGGCGGCGGCGCTCGGGTCGGACGTGGACGAGGACTCGACGGCGGAGAAGGCGTTCGTCGAGGCGGCGGGCTGGGGTGGGCCGAACATCTGGTTCACGCGCGTGCCGGAGGCGAAGACGGCGAAGAACCGCGTGCACTTCGACCTGCGTGCGCCGGGCGCCATGGAGGACGAGGTGCGGCGGCTGGAAGGGTTGGGGGCCACGGTGCTGCGGCGCGGGGCGGCGATCACGACGATGGCCGATCCGGAGGGGAACGAGTTCGATGTGGAGCCGGGTCCTGCGGCGTAGCGGTGCGGCGGGGCGGGCCGCCGGGTGCTGATGACCGGTTACGCGGGAAGGGTGCCCGCGAGCCGGACCAGCGTGTCGTAGCGGCGCAGCACGTCCTCACGGTCCGCCTTCTCCGCCACCGTCTCCAGACACAGGGTCCTGATCATCTCGGCCTGTTCCAGCAACACCGTGCGCTGCTCCGGCAGCGGGGCCTGCTCCAGGATCTCGGTCAGGGCGTCGAGCTGGCGGATCATCACCGCGGGCATGCCGGCGGCGGCTTGGCGCACCTTCTCGAAGGCGCGCTGGACCAGGCGGTCGAACGTGGTCTGGGTCGTGATGACCCGGATGTAGCCCTGGGCGTCGCGGTGGATCTGCTCCGGGTGCCAGCGCAGGGCGATCTCGCGCAGGCTGTCGCCGATCCAGTCGATGCAGGTCAGTGCCGTGAAGGTGTCGTTGACGGCCGGTGACAGGGCCCTGATGGCGATCTCGACCAGCTGGTCGATGCCGAAGGAGATGTCCTGCGACAGGCTCCGGTACGGCCCGCTCAGGTGCGCCCGCTGGAGTGCCCGGGCCACGCTCGGCGCCGCGTCGGCCGGCCAGACCACGGCCATCGTGCGGCCGTTGACCAGGAAGTGGCCCGGCCGTTGCAGCAGGTGGATCACCGAGTTCGTGGACGTCGCGATGCGCACCAGCGTCGAGTGCCGGACGTACTGCAGGTAGCCGGACTCCGTGGCCTTCACCTCCCCCGGCTGCTCCGCCATCCGCGCCAGCAGTTCGGCGGCCGACAGCCCGCGCTCTTGGCGGCGACCGACCGAGGGCGGTGCCGCCTCGGCCGCGATCGCCTTCGCCACGTCGGCCGCGATCGAGGCGATCACCTGCGGCAGCTGGATCTGCACCGCGATGTGGTGGATGAAGTACAGCAGCACGGCCAGGTCCAGCACGACCAGGATCAGCGTCGTGGTGATGGACACGTGCGGGACGAAGTCGCCGTGCGGGCCGGGGCTGATCGCGATCAGCGCGAGGATCGAGTAGACGAACGTCGCCACGAACGTCCCCAGCGTCCACTGCGTCCCGCGGTCGCGCATGAAGTTGCGCAGCATCCGCGGGCCGAACTGGGTCGAGGCCAGGGTCAGGGCCACGATCACGACCGAGAACACCACGCCGATCACGGTGATCACGGCGGCCGCGATGGTGGTGAGGATCTGCCGGGCGGCGTCGGCGGTGCCGCTGATCACCCAGGACGGGAGCTTGATGTTGCCGTGGTAGGCGGCCCGGTCGAGGCTGACGGTGATCACGAACAGCAGGACCGCGCCGAAGACCTCCAGCATCGGGACCAGCCACAGGTTGGTGCGCAGCGCCTCACGGCGCCACTCGGAACGGAAGTCCAGTCGCATGGCAGAGTCCTGGGGGCAGGGCGGATGAGACGCCGACCAGACTTCCCGGCTCACCTGGACCGATTCTATCGGTGCGATCACCGCCCACCGGAAGGATCTTGGGACACGCCGCACCTGCCGGCGACGATCCCGGACAACCGCCGCCGATCGGCACTGATCACCACCGAGCGGCACGCGAGAACGGACGCGCGAGAACGGCAACGGCGGGACCGGCACGCCCCACGCGCGCCGGTCCCGCCGCCTTCTCGTCGCGTTGTCTCGCCGCGATCCCTCGCCGGGCCCAAGCCCGGCCGGCCTCAGCTCTTGACCGCCGCGACCGGGTGCTCCTTGTCCAGGGCCAGGTTCAGGGTCACCACATTGACGTACTTCTCGCCGAGGAAGCCCAGGGCACGGCCGGTGGTGTTGTCCTTGACCAGCTTGTCGACGGTCGCGGTGTCCAGGCCGCGGGCTTTGGCCACCGAGGCGGCCTGGTCGTCGGCGTTCTCCACCGAGATCCCCGGGTCCAGCCCGGAGGCCGAGGCGGTCACCGCGTCCTCGGGCACCTTGGTCGGGTCGATGCTGTACGCCTTGGCGTAGGAGGCGATCCGGCCCTCGATGGTGCCCTTGAGCGTGGCGCTGCTGGTGCCCAGGTTGGATCCGGCGGAGTAGGCGTAGTTGCAGCCGGGGTCGCTGGGATTGGCGGAGTTGGTGGCGTTGGACGGCCGGGCCTGGAAGTACTGCGGCAGGGCGTTCCCGCTCTTGTCGACGTACTGCTGGCACAGCAGCGATGAGGCCACGATCTTCCCGGAGCCGTCCTTGATGAGCGAGCCGTTGGCCTTGTCCTTGAAGGCGAGTTGCGCGATCCCGGTGACCAGCAGGGGGTAGGCGATGCCCAGGATGACCGTGAACACCACCATCGCGCGGATCGCCGCCAGGTGCCGCCTCAGCGGCGCGGAGATGCGTGACATGATTCCTTACTTCCTTACCGGATTCCGGGGATGTACATGACGATCAGGTCGATCAGCTTGATCCCGACGAACGGCAGCGCCAGACCGCCGGCACCGTAGATCACCAGGTTTCGCCGCAGCAGCGCGGAGGCGGAGGACGGCTTGTACTGCACGCCGCGCAGCGCCAGCGGGATCAGGCCGATGATGATCAGCGCGTTGAAGATGATGGCGCTGGTGATCGCCGACTTCGGCGAGTGCAGCCCCATGATGTTCAGCACGTGCAGGCCCGGGTAGACCACCGAGAACATGGCCGGGATGATCGCGAAGTACTTCGCGACGTCGTTGGCGATGGAGAAGGTGGTCAGTGCGCCGCGGGTGATGAGCAGCTGCTTGCCGATCTCGACGATCTCGATCAGCTTGGTCGGGTTGGAGTCCAGGTCCACCATGTTCCCGGCCTCCTTGGCGGCCGAGGTCCCGGTGTTCATGGCCACGCCGACGTCGGCCTGCGCCAAAGCGGGGGCGTCGTTGGTGCCGTCGCCGGTCATCGCGACCAGCTTGCCGCCCTCCTGCTCCTTCTTGATCAGCGCCATCTTGTCCTCGGGCGTCGCCTCGGCCAGGAAGTCGTCGACCCCGGCCTCCTCGGCGATGGCCTTGGCGGTCAGCGGGTTGTCCCCGGTGATCATGACCGTCTTGATGCCCATCGCCCGCAGTTCGGCGAAGCGCTCGCGGATGCCTTCCTTGACGACGTCCTTCAAATGGATGACGCCGAGGGTGCGGGCCGGCTGGCCGGGCACGTGCTCCGCCACCACCAGCGGGGTGCCGCCGGCGCCGGAGATGGCGTCGACCAGCTGGCCGACCTCGTCGGTGGGGTGCCCGCCGTTGTCGCGGACCCACTTCATCACCGCGGCCCCTGCGCCCTTGCGAACTTCCCGGCCGTCGTGCAGGTTCACCCCGGACATCCGGGTCTGCGCGGTGAACGGCACGAACTCCGCCCCGGTCAGCTCGCCCTGGTGCCGTTCGCGCAGCCCATACGCCGTCTTGGCCAGCACCACGATGGAGCGGCCCTCCGGCGTCTCATCGGCCAGCGACGACAGCTGCGCGGCGTCGGCCAACGCGTCCTTGTCCACCCCGACGACCGGGACGAACTCGGAGGCCTGGCGGTTACCCAGGGTGATGGTGCCGGTCTTGTCCAGCAGCAGGGTGTTGATGTCGCCGGCGGCCTCGACCGCGCGTCCGGACATCGCCAGCACGTTGCGCTGCACCAGGCGGTCCATGCCGGCGATGCCGATCGCCGAGAGCAGCGCGCCGATCGTGGTCGGGATCAGCGCCACCAGCAGCGAGACCATGACCACCAGCGACTGCGCCGCGCCGGCCCAGGTGGCCATCGGCTGCAGCGTGACCACCGCGAGCAGGAACACGATCGTCAGCGAGGCCAGCAGCACGTTCAGCGCCAGCTCGTTCGGCGTCTTCTGCCGGTTCGCACCCTCGACCAGGCTGATCATCCGGTCGATGAAGGTCTCACCGGGCTTGGACGTGATCTTCACGACGATCCGGTCCGACAGCACCTTGGTGCCGCCGGTGACCGCCGACCGGTCGCCGCCGGACTCCCGGATGACCGGGGCCGACTCGCCGGTGATCGCCGACTCGTCCACCGAGGCCACACCCTCGACGACGTCGCCGTCGCCGGGGATGACCTGGCCGGCCTCGACCACCACGAAGTCGCCCAACTGCAAATCGGTGCCGGGGACCTCGGTGACCTCGCCGGAGACGCCGAGCGCCCCGGAGACGCCCGGGGTCCAGGACGCCAGGCGCCGGGCCACGGTCGTGGTCTTGGCCTTGCGCAGGGTGGCGGCCTGCGCCTTGCCACGGCCCTCGGCCACCGCCTCGGCCAGGTTGGCGAACACCACGGTCAGCCACAGCCAGACGGTGATCACCCAGGCGAACACCGAGGGCTTGGTGATGGCCTCGTACGTGGTCAGCGCCGAGCCGACCTCGACGACGAACATCACCGGGTTCTTCGCCATGACCCGGGGGTCGAGCTTCTTCAGGGCGTCCGGAAGCGACTTCCAGAGCATCTTCGGGTCCAGGAACCCACCGCCCACGCGGCGCGGCTCCCCGCCCGGCTTGTGCTGCGGCGCCCGCGGCGCGGGGGCAGCCTCAGTCAGAGTGTTGCTTGACATCAGTGCAGTCCTTCAGCGAGCGGCCCGAGCGACAGGGCCGGGAAGTAGGTGAGGCCGACCACCAGCAGCACGGTGCCCAGCAGCATCCCCGCGAACAGCGGCGAGGCGGTCTTCAGCGTGCCCTCGGTCTCCGGCACCGGCTTCTGCTTGGCCAGCGACCCGGCCAGCGCCAGCACCCAGATCATCGGCAGGAACCGGCCGAACATCATGGCCAGCGCGCCGGCGGTGTTCCACCAGTGGGTATTCCCGGACAGACCGCCGAAAGCCGAGCCGTTGTTGTTGCCCATCGAGGTGAACGCATACAACACCTCGGAGAAGCCGTGTGGCGTTGGATGGCCGTCGTACAGGTTGCCGCTGCTGATCGAGGCTGTCTCACCCTTCAGCGCCATCGCCAGACCGGTGAAGACCAGCACCACAGCGGGCGTGGTCAGGATGTACAACGCCGCGTACTTCATCTCCGCCGGACGGATCTTCTTGCCCAGATACTCCGGCGTACGGCCGACCATCAGACCGGCGATGAACACCGTGACGATGGCCAGGACCAGCATGCCATACAGCCCCGAACCGGTACCGCCGGGCGCGATCTCACCCAACATCATGTTGAACATGGCCGCACCACCGCCAAGCGGTGTATACGAGTCGTGCCAGGAGTTGATAGCACCGGTCGAGGTCAACGTCGTAGAGGTCATGAACAACGTCGAGGCCGGGATACCGAACCTGGACTCCTTACCCTCCAACGCCGCGTGACCGTCGGCCAGGTTGATGCCGTGGTGATGCGTCTCGACGAACGTGGAGAAGGCCAGCGAACCGATCCAGATGATCGCCATCACCGACAGGATCGTGTAGCCCTGCCTGTGCGAGCCGACCATCTTCCCGAACGTCCGCGGCAGCGCGAACCCGATCACCAGCAGCAGATAGATCTCCAACAGGTTCGTGAACGCCGTCGGGTTCTCGAACGGATGCGCGGAGTTGGCATTGAAGATACCGCCACCGTTGGTACCGAGCTCCTTGATGACCTCCTGCGAGGCGGTCGCACCGGTGTACAGGCCCTGGTCCCCGTTGAGCGTGTGCACCACCGTCAAGTGGTCACCCAGCGACTGCACCGCACCACTGGCGATCAAGACCAACGAGAACACGATCGAGAACGGCAGCATCAGACGGAAGATGATCCGGGTCAGGTCCACCCAGAAGTTGCCCAACCGGTCGGTCTTGGAGCGCGTGAAGCCGCGGATCAAGGTCGCGACCACCGCGATGCCGACCGAGGCCGACACGAAGTTCTGCACCGCCAGACCGGTCATCTGCGCGACATAGCCCAGCGTGTTCTCGCCCGAGTAGTTCTGCCAGTTGGTGTTGGTCACGAACGACGCGGCCGTGTTGTACGCCAGGTCCGCGTTCACCTTCGGCATGCCCAGCGCCATCATCAAGTGATGCTGGATCCGCAGGATCAGGTACAGGAGCAGGACCCCGACGGCGGAGATGGCGAACACCGACCGCAGGTACGTGCCCCACGTCTGGTCCGCCTCGGAATCCACGCCCATCGTCTTGTACAGGACCTTCTCCACCCGAAGATGCTTCTTCGAGGTGAGGATGTGCGCCATGTAGTCCCCCAGCGGCCGGTAGGACACGGCCAGCAGGAGGACCAGGGCGGCGACTTGGAGCAAGCCGGCCCAGGTGTCCGACATCAGAACTTCTCCGGGAGGATCAGGGCCGCTATGAGGTAGCCGACCAGCAGGACCGACACGATCAGGCCGATGATGTTCTCAGCGCTCAAGACGCTCGACCCCCTTGATGATCAACGCGAGAAGGGCGAAGAACGCGATCGTGATCCCGACGAAAATCACGTCGGCCATCAGGTGCTCCTTGGATTCGAGGACGGGGTTACGCAGATCAGTGAAGCCGCCGGGACGACGCGTGCCGCTCCCGCAAGCGCGATGCAAACGGGCCCGGCGCGGATGCGCACACGGTCCAAACGTGCAGGTCGGTAGTCGGTCGCCTACTATCCGTGAAGTGCCTGTTCCCGACTTTCCGTGACCGATCAGACGAGTGCAAACCATGAGCGACATACCGGTGATTCGGCACGCCGACCTGATCCTGCGCGGCGGCCGTGTGCACACGCTGGACGCCGCCGACACCGTGGTCTCCTCGGTGGCCGTGGCCGACGGGGCCGTCGCGGCGGTCGGCGACGACCGGGAGACCGCGGCGCTGCTCGGCCCGGACACCGAGGTGCGGGACCTGGAAGGCCGTACGGTCGTCCCGGGCCTGCACGACTCGCGCCTGCACCTGGCCGACGCCGGCAACAGCTGGAACCTGCAGGTGCGCTGGGACGGCGTGCCGTCGCTGGCCGACGCGCTGCGCCTGCTCGCCGTCCGGGCCGCCGAGGCCGCGCCCGGCCAGTGGGTGCGGGTGCTCGGCGGCTGGTCCGACTCCCAGTTCGCCGAGCACCGGCTGCCCACGCACGAGGAGATCGAGTCGGTGTCGGCGGACGTGCCGGTGCTGGTGGTCTTCCTGGACACCGCGGCTTTCCTCAATCGGGCCGCGCTGCGCGCCCTGGGCTACGACAAGTCCACGCCGGACCCGCCCGGCGGGGAGATCCAGCGGGACGCTTCCGGGAACCCCACCGGACTGCTCATCGCCCGCCCGAGCCCGGCGGTGCTGGCACTGGCCATGGCCGGGGCGCCGCGGCTGGCGCCGGACGAGCGGGTGAACTCCACGCGCCGGTTCCTGCACGAGCTGAGCCGGCGCGGGGTGACCGGCGTGATCGACGCCGGGACGGCCAGCGTAGGGGCGGTCGGCGCCGGGGCGAGTGGCATCCCGGACTGCTACGACGCGCTGCGGACTCTGCGTGCGCAGAACCGGCTGTGCGTGCGGACGGCGCTGAACGTGTCCGCCTCCCGGCCCGGCGAGGAGCGCGAGGAGCTGGCGACGCTGCTCCGAGGCCTGAACTTCGGCGGCGACGACCTGCTGTGGTTCAACGGGGTCGGCGAGGGGCTGACGCTGGACGGCGTGGACTTCTCGAACTTCGCGGAGCCGCGTCCGGAGCTGCCAGCAGCCCTGGGACGGCACCTGGAGCCGGTAGTGCGGCTGCTGGTCGAGAACCGGTGGCCGTTCAGCTTCCACGCGACCTTCGACGAGACGATCGTCCGGTTCCTCGGGGTGCTGGAGACCGTGAACCGCGACATCCCCTTCGACGGGCTGCGCTGGGCCGTGGAGCACGCCGAGACCATCCGGCCGCAGACCATCGACCGGGTGGCGGCGCTCGGCGGCGGGATCACGGTGCAGCACCGGATGGCCTACCGGGGCGAGCGGTTCCTGAAGCGCTACGGGCCCGAGGCGGCCCGGCACGTGCAGCCGGTGATGGAGATGCTGACCCGCGGCGTGCCGGTCGGCGGCGGCACCGACGGCACCTGGCTGGCCGACGCCAACCCCTGGGGCGCGCTGCGCTGGTTCACGACCGGCACCACCCTCGGCGGGCTCCAGATGTGGCGGCCCGAGGACCGGCTGGACCGCACGCTGGCGCTGCGGCTGTTCACCGGCGGCAGCGCGTGGTTCACCGGCGAGCAGCGGCGGCGCGGCACGCTGGCGCCGGGGATGCTCGCGGACCTCGCGGTGCTGTCAGGGGACTACTTCAGCGTCGCCGAGGCCGAGATGGCCGATCTGGAGTCGGTGTTGACCGTGGTCGGCGGCAAGGTCGTGTACGAGGGCGGGCCGTACGCGACGCAGTGAGGCTCAGAGGGATCGGTGGGTTTTCGCCCCGCGAATCACGTGGTTCTACGGGTTCGCGCGCGGGCGGCGCTGCCTAGCGTAGTGATCGCCCCACCGAGGGGAGTGGGGCATTCACCAAGCATGTGGGGGGATCCACAAATGCACTGTCGTCGAATCGCGGTCGCGGCCGCTGTCATCGCGCTGCCTTTCGCGCTGACCGCCTGTTCTTCGAGCGGGACCAGCGGGGCCGGGTCCGGGCCGCTCGGGGCTCTCGGGCAGAAGACCGTTCAGCTGAACCCGTCGTCGCCAGCCGGCACGCCGAAGGGCGCTCCGACTCCGACGTCTCAGGACACTGCCGGCACCCCGGATTCGGGCGCCACGACCTCCGGATCGGATTCGGGCACCACGACCTCCGGATCGGACTCGAACCCGACATCCGCGTCGGATACGCACAGCTACGTCGCGTCCTCGGCGTTCTGTGCGGACGTGGCCAAGGCCACCGACGACTCGTCCAAGATGGACGCGGGCGACACCAGCGTCACCAACGCGATCACCGTGAAGGACGTGGACACCGCCCTCGCCGACGCCCCCGGCCCGGTCAAGGCGGACATGCAGATCATCGACAACGCCGTCCACGCCGACGCCGCGAACGGCAAGCCCGCCGACCCGGCCTCGACGCAGTCCGACAACCCGCAGGCCGACGCAGCGGCGGAACGCCTTCTCACCTGGGCCTCCGCCAACTGCAAGTTCCAGCAGTAGGCCGGCGCCCGAGTGAATCAGGGGCCGTATGCGCCGCGGTGAAGCGCATACGGCCCGGCTCGCGGTGCTGCGGCGCGGCTACAGGCTCACGTCGCGCGCCTGCAGGTCCTCCAGCGTCTCGCGCCGTATCAGGACCCTGGCGACGCCGTCGCGGACCGCGATCACCGGAGGCCGGCAGACCTGGTTGTAGGTGGAGGCCATCGAATGCTGGTACGCGCCGGTGCACGGGACGGCGAGCAGGTCGCCGGGGCGCAGGTCGGCGGGCAGCGGCAGGTCGTGCGCGATGACGTCGCCGGCCTCGCAGTGCCGGCCGACCACGGTCATCGGCTCGGTCGGCGCCGTGGAGGCGCGGCCGATGAGGCGGGCGGTGTAGGCCGAGCCGTAGAGGGCCGGGCGTGGGTTGTCGCTCATGCCGCCGTCGACGGCGACGAAGGTCCTGATACCAGGAATCCGCTTCATCGTCAGTACCCGGTACAGGGTCACGCCGGCGCGGGCCACGATCGCGCGGCCGGGCTCGACGGTCAGCTTGGGCACCGGGAGCCGGTGTTGCCGGCAGGCCTTGGCGATCACGGTGCGGACCGTGCGCGCGTACAGGTCCAGGTCGAAGTCCGGGTCGCCGTCGCGATAGCCGACCGCGTGGCCGCCGCCGAGGTCGAGTTCGGGGACGACGACGCGGTACTCGTCGCGGATCCACGCCATCAGCGCGATCAGGCGGCGGGCGGCCTCGGCGAAGACGTCGACGGACGTGATCTGGCTGCCGAGGTGGCAGTGCAGGCCGGCGAGTTCCAGGGCGGGCTTGTCGGCCAGTTGCCAGTGCAGCACTTGCCGGACCGCGTCGGCCGCCGCGCCGGTCGCCAGCGAGAACCCGAACTTCTGGTCCTCGACGCCGGTCGCGACCGCCTTGTGCGTGTGGGCGTCGACGCCGGGAGTGACGCGGATCAGCACCTTCTGCGGATGCCCCGCGTGCGCGGCGACCGCGAGCTGCGTGATCTCGTACGTGGAGTCCACCACGACGCGCCCGACGCCGTAGGCCAGCGCGTCCTGCACGTCGCGCGGGGTCTTGGCGTTGCCGTGCAGCACGATGCGCTCGGGCGGGAAGCCGACGTGGCAGGCCAGCGCGAGCTCGCCGCCGGAGCAGACGTCCAGCGACAGCCCCTCGGCCTCGATCCAGCTGATCATCGCGCGGCAGAGGAAGGCCTTGCCGGCATAGGCGATCTCAGCTTCGGGCAGAGCGGCACGATAGGCCCGGGCCCGGGCGCGCACGTCGGCCTCGTCCAGGACGTAGGCGGGGGTGCCGTAGGTCGCGGCGATCTCCGCCAGCCGGACGCCGCCGACCGCCAGATCGTCCTCACCGGTGGCAGTGGGTGAAGAAGGGGTCTTCGTCGGGCTCGGCAGGCCGGTCGTGGTCAGCGGCCACGGCGTCGTCTCGGCGGACAACCGCAGTCGGTTCGTCATCGCAGTCGCAATCGTCGGTGGGACAGCCGCAGAACCAGACTTGCGGCGCGGACTCGGTGGAGTGGTGCTCAGTGAGCATGGCGAGCCGCCAGGCGGATGCGGGCGCCGGCGCGGCGGTGCGTGGTGATCGTCTGCAGGGCGGCCATCGGCTTGGGCACGATGACGGACGTCGCGCGCTCCGGACGCGGGAGTTCGACGAACGGGACCGCATCAACCCGGGTCTCCTCGGCACCGGCCTCGGCGAACATGAAGCGCGCGACCCGCGCGTTCAGCGGGATCCAGCTCTGTTCGGGCCCGAACACCGCGCTCAGCGCGGCCTCGCAGGTGAACGCGAGCCCGACGCGGCGGCCGTCGGGCAAACGGCCGGTGCGCACGGCGATCGAGCCGCAGCGGCCGGAACGGACGGGGACCAGCAGCAGGTGCCGGTCGTCCTCCGTGCGTTCGTCGGGCTCCGAAACAGTGGTTTCCATAATGGGCTCCCTTCCTGCTTTCGAAGGTAGGAGCCGGAAACCGCCTCCGACAGAGCCGCCAACATGATCCAAGCGGCCCGGAGCCGGATGCCCACGGCTCGCAAGCAGACTTGTGAACGCGATCACGATGCAGGTCCGGGCCCCAATCGCAAACGCGATGCAAACGCCGGCGGTTATCCACTTATTCGTGCACGTGGGACGATCAGTGCGTGGTCAAGGTGACTGAGGTGAAGGCGCGATGAGCGCACGCGGCAAGCTGCGCGTCTACTTGGGCGCGGCCCCCGGAGTGGGCAAGACGTACCACATGCTCGACGAGGCCCAGCGGCGCGCCGAGCGGGGCGGCGACGTCGTCGTGGGCTTCGTGGAGACCCACGACCGGCCGCACACCCAGGCGATGCTGGAGGGCCTGGAGATCGTGCCGCGCCGCCGGATGGAGTACCGCGGCGCGGAGTTCGAGGAGATGGACATCGACGCCATCCTGGAGCGGCGTCCGACCGTGGTGCTCATCGACGAGCTCGCGCACACCAACATCCCCGGCTCGCGCAACGCCAAGCGCTGGCAGGACGTCGAGGAGCTGCTGTCGGCCGGGATCGACGTCATAGCGTCGGTCAACGTCCAGCACCTGGAGTCGCTGAACGACGTCGTGCAGAAGATCACCGGCGTGCCGCAGCGCGAGACCGTGCCGGACGAGGTGGTGCGCGCCGCGGACCAGATCGAGCTGATCGACATGGCCCCGGAGGCACTGCGCCGCCGGATGGCGCACGGCAACATCTACAAGCCGGAGAAGATCGACGCCGCGCTGTCCAACTACTTCCGTCCCGGCAACCTCGGCGCGCTGCGCGAGCTGGCGCTGCTGTGGGTGGCCGGCCGGGTGGACGAGGGCCTGCAGCGCTACCGCGACCAGCACGGCATCGACAAGGTCTGGGAGACCCGTGAGCGGATAGTGGTCGCGCTGACCGGCGGGCCGGAGGGCTCCACGCTGATCCGGCGCGGCGCGCGGATCGCGCAGCGGGTCGGCGCCAAGGGCTCGGACCTGCTGGCCGTGCACGTGGCCCGCTCCGACGGCCTGACCGGCGCCTCGCCGGCGCTGCTGGCCGAGCAGCGGGACCTGGTCGAGTCCCTGGGCGGGACCTTCCACTCGGTGGTCGGCGACGACATCCCGAACGCGCTGCTCCAGTTCGCGCGCGCCGAGAACGCCACGCAGCTGGTGATCGGCGTGTCGCGGCGCGGCCGGGTGGAGCGGTTCCTGGGCGGCTACGGCATCGGCGAGACCGTGGTGCAGCAGTCCGGCGACATCGACGTGCACATGGTCACGCACGAGAAGTCCGCGGCCGACCAGAGCCGCTGGACCTGGGTCCGGCGGGTGCTGCGGCAGCCGGAGACCGGGCCGCGCTGGTGGGGGCCGGTGGCCGGGCTGATCGTGCCGATCGTGCTGACCATGGTGCTGGCGCAGCTGCGCTCCGAGCTGAAGCTGACCAACCAGGTGCTGATCTTCCTGGCCGGGGTGGTCGCGGTGGCGCGCCTGGGCGGCCTGCTGTCGGCGTTCTTCGCCTCGCTGACCGCCTCGCTGCTGCTGAACTACTACTTCATCCAGCCGTTCTACCGCCTGACCATCAACGATCCGCAGAACATCCTGGCGCTGGTGGTGTTCACGCTGGTGGCGCTGATCGTGGCCTCGGTCGTGGACTTCGCCTCGCGGCAGGAGCGGCGGGCCGGGAAGGCCTCGGCGGAGGCCGAGACGCTCTCGGAGCTGGCGCGCTCGGTGCTGCGCGGCGACGAGGCCATCGGGGCGCTGCTGGGCCGGTTCCGGGAGACCTTCGGCATGGACTCGGTGGCGCTGCTGGAGCGCGTCGACCCGACCGCCCCGGTGCTGCCGGACGACGTCGACGACGCCGACGCGTGGCGGATCGTGGCGGCCACCTCGGGCGGCAGCGAACTGCCGTGCCGCACGCCCGGCGAGGGCGACGTGATGGTGCACGCCGGTCCCGACGCGATGCTGGTGCTGCGCGGGCGCGCGCTGCCGGCCGCCGACCAGCACGTGCTGACCGCGTTCGCGGCGCAGGCGGCGGTGGCGCTGGAGCGCTCGCGGCTGGCGCGGCAGGCCGCCGAGGCGGCGCCGCTGGCGGCCGCGGACAAGATGCGCACGGCGCTGCTGGCCGCGGTCTCGCACGACCTGCGCACGCCGCTGTCGGCGGCCAAGCTGTCGGTGGCCTCGCTGCGCGACACCTCGGTGGAGTGGTCCGAGGAGGACCGGGCCGAGCTGCTGGCCGGCGCCGAGGAGTCGCTGGACCGGCTCTCGCGGCTGGTGGAGAACCTGCTGGACATGAGCCGCCTGCAGGCCGGGGCGCTGAACCTGCACATGGAGGACGTGGCGATCGAGGACGTCGCGGCGATGGCGCTGGACAGCCTGGGGCTGGGCATCGACCGTACGCGGGTGGAGGTGCGGGACCTGACCGGCGTGCAGGAGGTGGAGGCCGATCCGGTGCTGCTGGAGCGGGCCGTGGCGAACCTGATCGCCAACGCGCTCAAGCACGGGGCCGAGGGCCGCTCGGTGCTGCTCACCGCCT
>NZ_JAACYW010000301.1 GCF_015356825.1 Catenulispora rubra
CCCAGGCGCCCCCGCCACCGCCGCCGAGCCCCGCCCGGCGATGCGCGACGCCCTGGTCGAGGCGGCCGTGGCCCTGTTCGCCGAGCACGGCTTCGACGCCACCACCGTCGACGACATCGTGGCCCGCGCCGGCGTCGGCCGCCGCTCCTTCTTCCGCTACTTCCCCTCGAAGGAGTCCGTGGTCTTCCCCGACCACGAGGGCACCCTCGCCCGCATGTCCGACTTCCTCGCCGACGAGGCCGGCTTCGCCCAGGATCCCGTCGCCCGGGTCTGCGACGCCGCCCGCATGGTCCTGGCCATGTACGCGGCCGACCCCGAGTTCTCCCTGGCCCGCTACCGGCTGACCCGCCAGGTCCCGGCCCTGCGCACGCACGAGCTGGCCGTCGTCCGCCGCTACGAGAGCGCCCTGGCGGCGTTCCTCCGAGCCCGCTACGCCGGACGCGCCGACGGCGACCTGCGCGCCGACGTCGTCTCGGCAGCCGTCGTCGCCGCCCACAACCACGCCCTGCGCGGCTGGCTCCGCTCCGACGGCAACGGCGACCCCGCCGAACTCGTGGAACACGCCCTGGAGTGGGTCCGCGCGACCTACACCGACGACGTCCCCTCCGCCCCGCGCGCCGCGGAGCCGGAGGAGGACGTCATGGTTGTGGTCGCACGCCGCGGAACACCGATGTGGCGCGTCGTGCAGCGAGTTCAGGAAGCGTTGGACTGAGCCAGAGCCGGCCCCTAAGCCGGACCTTAAGCCGGACCCTGAGCAGCGATGACCGCCGCCGCTGTCCGTCCGCCGTCCACGTCGAGCACAGTCCCGTGCAAGTAAGAAGCCTCATCGCTCGCGAGATACACCACCGCGTCCGCGATGTACTGCGGCTTCCCGAGACGGCCGGCGGGAGTGCCGTTCATCATCACCTCGCCGGGGTGCGGCTGGCCCGGCGCCGGTTCCCGGATCACCCCCGGCGACACCGCGTTCACCCGCACGCCCTGCGGCCCGAACTCCGCGGCCCATGCACGCGTCAGCGTCTCCATCGCGCCCTTCGTCGACGCGTACAGCGCGCCGACCGGGACCGCGAGCCGCGCGACCCAGGAGCCCAGGTTGATGATCGCCCCGCCGCCGGCCGCCGCCATCTGCGGGGCGATCTCCTGCGTCAGGAAGAAGGGCGCCTTGACGTTCACCGCGTACACCCGGTCGAAGGTCTCGTCGTCCGTGGTCACGGTGGTGCCGGCCGGGTAGATGCCGGCGTTGTTGACCAGAATGTCGACCGTGTCGCCGAGGAGGGCTTCGGCTTCCTCGGCCAGCGCGCGGGAGGCTTGAGGGCTGCCGTCGAGCTCGGCACGGACGAAGTCGGCGCGACCGCCCTTCGCACGGATACCCGCCACGACCTCAGCCCCGCGCGCGGCATCGCGCCCGGACACGATCACGTGCGCCCCCTCGGCGCCGAAGGCCTCGGCGATGGCGCGGCCGATGTTGCTGGTCGAGCCGGTGACCAGCGCGCGCTTCGCCGGTGGCCAGCAGAATCCCCACCCCGCCCTGAATCGCGGCCAGCAGTGCGGCGGCGCGCTCGTCGGCGTCGACCGACGCGGGGAGCCGGCCGGCTTCCCGCTGCGCGCGGACGCCGCCGGCCAAGGCGTCCTGCCACTGCCGCAGCAGCGCCACGACCACGGCGCGCGCACCCGGCGTGCTCCGTCCCAAGTACATCGACAGCGTCCCCAGCGGGCACCGGTCGCCCTGCTCCTCATAGCGCTCGACGGTCGCGTCCCGCCACCGCTCCCACGCCTCCCAGGTGTCCAGGCAGCCCAGATACGGCTCCTGATGCTCCAGCACGCGGTCGGCCTCGTAGCCGGCGACCGCCAGCAGCAGCTCGTCCTTGCCGGCCGGGAAGTAGTGGAACAGCTGGCTCTTGCTGGTGTGGGTGCGGGCCATGACGTCGTCCAGGGTGGCCAGCTCGACGCCGGACTCGCGCAGCACCTCGGCCGCGCCTTCGACGATGCGGGCCCGCGTGGCGCGCCCCTTCGCCGTCAGCGCCGTACCGGACGCGCTGCGGAGCACCGGGGTCGGGGCTTCGGCCTCGATCTCAGCGTCGATTTCGGCATCGATCACGAAGCAACTCTAGATCGCTGTAACTCTAAAGCGTCGCCGCCGCCGAGTCCCGGTACGTCTCCAGTAACCGCAGCCACACCTCGCTGATGGTCGGGAACGCCGGCACCGCATGCCACAACCGCTCCACAGGCACCTCGCCGGCGATCGCGATCGTCGCCGAATGCAGCAGCTCGGCGACCCCCGGCCCGGCGAACGTCGCCCCGACGACCGTCTGCCGCCTGCGGTCGATCACCAGCCGCGCGTGGCCGCGGTAGTCCGTCCGGTACTGCACCGCCCCGGCGACCCGGCCGATCTCGTAGTCCACGACGTCCACGACCTGGCCGGTCCGCTCGGCCTCCGCCGTCGTCAGCCCCACGCTCGCGATCTCCGGATCGGTGAACACCACCTGGGGCACCGCGGCCCGGTCGGCCGTGCCCACGAACCGGCTCCACCGCCGGATGTCCAGCGGACGCCGGTGCGCGCGGGCGGCGATGACGGCTCCGGCGATCCGCGCCTGGTACTTGCCCTGGTGCGTGAACAGCGCCCGCCGGTTGACGTCCCCGACCGCGTACAGCCACTCGCCGGCGACCTCGTCGACGGTGAACATGTCGTCGGTCGCGAGCCAGTCGCCGGGCTTCAGGCCCACGGTCTCCAGCCCGATGTCCTCGGTCCGGGGCGCGCGGCCGGTCGCCAGCAACAGTTCGTCGACGACGAGCTCGGTGCCGTCGACCAGCGTGATGTGCACTTCACCCGAATCAGAGCTCGAATCAGAGCCCGCATCGAACTCCGAATCAGAGCCCGCAGAACCACCCCGCCGCGCAGCCGCCGCAATCCCCGAATCGAACCGGAACTCGACCCCTGATTCCCGCAGCCGCTCCGTCACCAACTCCGCGGCGAAATCCTCCACCCGAGGCAGCAACCCCGGCTCTCTGGCGATCAGAGTCACCTGCGACCCCAGCGCCTGCCACGCGGTCGCCATCTCCGCCGCCACCACCCCGGCGCCCAGCACCGCGAGCCGCGCCGGCGCCGCCTTCGCGCTCGTCGCCTCCCGGCTGGTCCACGGCCGGAGCGCGTCGAGGTCCGGCAACGGCGGCAGCGCAGCGGATGTCCCCGTGCACACCGCCACCGCGTGCCGCGCCGTCACCAGCAGCACGTCGCCCTCCGGCGTCGTGACGGTCACCTCCTTCGGACCGGCCAGCCGGCCGTGCCCGCGGATCAGGCTGATCCCGGCCTGGTTCAGCCACTCCACCTGGCTGCTGTCGTCCCACTCGCTGGCCATCGCGTCGCGGTGCTTGAACACGGCCGCGGTGTCAAGGGCCTGATCCGCCGCGCGCTCCAGGCCCGGGACGCCGCGCAGATCGCTGTGCAGCAGCGCCGGACGCAGCAGCGCCTTGCTGGGATCGCAAGCCCAGTATGAACACTCGCCGCCGATGAGTTCCGACTCGATGATCACGGTGTCCAGACCGGCGGCGGTGGTCCGGTCCGCGACGTTCTCGCCGACCGGGCCGGCGCCGATCACGACGACGTCGAAGGTGCGGGTGGTGGTGCCTGGCATCGGTGTCTCCAAACGGGTTCAGCCGAGGGGGCGGGGGAACTGGGAGGGCCGCCCCCTCGGCGGTCAGGGGGTGTGACGGCTCAGCGGCCGGGCGCGCGCTGCGAGACCTCCTGCAGGAACCACTGGTTCCCGTCCGGGTCCTCGAACGACGCGAAGCTCCCGTAGCTGAGGCGCTCCGGGTTCAGGCCGGGGACCCGCTTCGCGGCACCGGCGCGGTGGAAGGCCCCGGTGACGTCCCGGAACGGCCCGCTGACCGCGACGCCGCGCTCGGTGAGCTCGGCCTGGGCCGCCACGATGTCGGTGACGATCAGGTGCAGGCCCAGGTACGTCCCGGGGGCGGTCGGCGTGAGGCCGGTGCCGAAGATGATCGAGCACTCCGACCCCGGCGGCGTGACCTGCACGATCCGGTAGTCGTCCGCGATCGGGAAGTCCGCGTCGAGGCGGAAGCCCAGCTTCTCGGTGTAGAAGGCCTTCGCGCGGTCCACGTCGGACACCGGCACGATGACGACTTCCAGCTTCAGATCCATGAGTGAGCTCTCTTACTTTCCGGCGGTTTTCGGGGGACGGCGGTCAGCGGGTCGCGCGGGCGGCGCGCTCGATGACCGAGGTCACCAGGTCGGGGTGGGAGACCGCGACGGAGTGCGAGGCGGCGACTTCGGTGATGTGCGCGTTGGCGCGCTTGGCCATGAATTCCTGGGCCGCCGCCGGGATGTTCAGGTCCTGGGTGGTGACGATGTCCCAGCTGGGGATGGTCTTCCAGGCGGCGACCGTCGCCTTCTCCTCCAGCGCCGCCTGCGCGATCGGACGCTGCGTCTCCGCCATGAGCGCGGCTTGGTCGGCGGGGACGTCGGCGGCGAACTGGTGCCGGAACTTGTCTTGCTGGATGTACAGGTCGGTGCCGGTGCTGCCGTCGGGGTTGGTGACGGCCACCGGGTCCAGGGCGCCGGGCAGGGTGGAGCCGGGGTAGAGGTTGGTCAGTTGCAGTGCGCTTTCGCCGACGGCGGGCAGGAACGCGGCGACGTAGACGAGGGCCTTGATGTTGGTCTCGCCGGCTGCGGCTTCGCTGATGACGGAGCCGCCGTAGGAGTGGCCGACGAGGATGACCGGGCCTTTGATGTGCTCGATCAGGGCGCGCAGCGAGGCGGCGTCGGAGGCGGGGCTGCGCAGCGGGTTCGCCGCCGCGATGACCGGGTAGCCGTCGTGGCGGAGGTCCTTGATGACGCCGTCCCAGCTGGAGGCGTCCGCGAACGCGCCGTGCTCCAGCACGACGGTCGGCTTCGGACCGCGGTCGCGGTCGGCCGAGGCGGAGCGGTTGGAAGCGGCGTCGGCGGTGTCGGCGAGTGCGAACGCGCCGAGCGCCGCGGCGGCGCCGACCACCGCGGTCGAGGCGGCGGCGAAGCGCCGCTTGCGGCCGGTGGGGAGGGTGACCATGGCAGATCCCTTTCGAGGACTGGGTTTCAGGCTGGGTTTCGTGCTGTGGCATCACTGTCACCCGGCCGCACAGGCGGTGACATCGGTCATCTGACTCCCAGTCGGAGAAGCCGTCACAGGGAGGCCGCGGGAGTCGCCGGGGGGTTCAGTCATCCGACTGTTCCCGGTCGGCGACTCTGCGCGAGAACATCGACGAGCCGCCGGACCGCCACGCGCCCGGCGGGCTCATCGCCCAGCGACTGCTCGGTGCCGGTGCCGGCCGTGGGACCGTGGCCATCGCGCCGCAGCCGCAGTTCCGGTACGTCGTGGCGAACACCGTGGGGACGAGGAGGCCGCGAAACTGCACGACCGGTATGCCGTCCCGGCCCCGCGACGCCTGCTAACGGAAACCGGCCTCGCCGTGGACACGGACAACACGGCACGCGGCCCGCTACTGCCCGCGCCGCCTACAAGCTCTACGGCGACTCCACCGCCGTGACCGACCTGAAGCAGTTCGCTGACAGAGGCCGCTCGTTGGTCTTCGACAGTGGCTGGCGTGACATCGCGGACTACGTCCTCGCCTGGCTCGCCGACAACCTCCCGGACTGGCAACGCCCAGGTCGCGGGGCTGCGCTGTCAACCAAATAGTCGGTTACTTCGTCGGCGCGGCTCGTGTTACCGTGCTAATGATCCCGAAACAAGGAGTTCGACATGCTGAGCGACGACGACATCTCGCACTGAGATGCCCGGGTTCCCGAGCGCGTTCTGATCTCTGATCCGCGGCTCGGTTCCTTGTGTCGTTCCTTCTCTCCTCCTTCAAGGGCACTGTTATGTCTCAATCCCCTGTTGTAGTTTCCGGGCTGTCCTTCACCTGGCCGGACGACACCCCTGTCTTCCATGACCTCGGCTTCAGCGTCGAGGCCGGACGCGTCGGCCTGGTCGCCTCGAACGGCGCCGGCAAGTCGACGCTGCTCCGGCTGATCAGCGGCGCGTTGACGCCGACCGCCGGCTCGATCAGCGTCGAGGGCGTCTTGGGCTACCTGCCGCAGGACCTGCCGCTGACCGGCGGCCGCACCGTCGCCGAGGTGCTCGGCATCGCGGACGTGATCGCGGCGCTGGACGCCATCGAGTCCGGCGACACCGACGAGCGGCACTTCACCACCATCGGCGACGCCTGGGACGTCGAGGACCGCGCGCGGGCGGAGCTGGACCGGCTCGGTCTCGGGCACGTCTCGCTGCGCGAACCGCTCGGCGCGCTCAGCGGCGGCCAGGTGGTCTCCCTCGGGCTCGCCGCGCTGCTGATTCAGGCCCCTGACGTGCTCCTGCTCGACGAGCCGACGAACAACCTGGACGTCGCCGCGCGGCACAAGCTCTACGACGTCCTAGACAGCCAGCGCGGATGCGTGCTGGTGGTCAGCCACGACCGCGAGCTGCTGGACCGGATGGATCGCATCGCAGAGCTCGAAGGCGGCGAGATCCGGTCCTACGGGGGGAACTACAGCGCCTACGAGGAGGCGGTCGCCGCCGAGCGCGAGTCGGCAGAACGGAATCTGCGCAACGCCGAACAGGAACTGAAGCGGGAGAAGCGCGAGATGCAGCAGGCGCGCGAGCGGGCCGACCGGCGCGCCAGCACCGCGTCGAAGAACCTCAAGAACGCCGGTCTGCCGAAGATCTTCGCCGGGAACATGAAGCGCAGCGCGGAGAAGGCCGCCGGCAGCGCGCAGACGATGCACGCCTCGCGGGTCACCGAGGCGAAGGAGCGCGCCGACCAGGCGGCCAAGGCCGTGCGCGCCGACCAGGGCATCGCGCTCGACCTGCCGGACACGCAGGTGCCCGCGGGCCGCACGTTGTTCGTGGGGGAGCAGCTGCGCAAGCGGCTCGGTGAGACCGAGATCTTCGCCGGGGACGGCGTCGACCTGACGATCCGCGGGCCGGAGCGCATCGCGCTGTCTGGCGCGAACGGCGCGGGCAAGTCGACGTTGATGCGGCTGATCCACGGCGATCTGGAGCCCGACAGCGGGACGATCCGCCGCGCCGACGGTCGCGTGGCGTACCTGTCCCAGCGGCTGGACCTGCTGGACGACGGCAAGACGGTCGCGGAGAACTTCGCCGCGTTCGCGCCGTCGCTGCCCGACAACCAGCGGCTGAACGTCCTGGCGCGGTTCTTGTTCCGCGGCGCGCGCATCCACCTGCCGGTGCCCGTGCTGTCCGGCGGCGAGCGGCTGCGCGCGACGTTGGCGTGCGTGCTGTACGCGGAGCCGGCGCCGCACCTGTTGCTGCTGGACGAGCCGACGAACAACCTCGACCTGGTCAGCGTCGGCCAGCTGGAGAACGCGTTGAACGCCTACCAGGGGGCCTTTGTCGTGGTCAGCCACGATGAGCGGTTCCTGGAGGAGATCGGGGTCGATCGGAGGATCGAGCTCCGGGCCGGGGTGCTCGATTCAACGAAATAGTCAGTTGATGGTGCGGCGCTGATCTACCACTACTTCATGAACAAGGCCGGGCTCTTCGAAGCGCGCCAGCTTGCTCAGCATGCTGAGGGCTTCCGGACGTGCGACGGGATCGAAGAACGCTGCGTCGGCCGCCTCCACAGCCGCCATGGCGCGCGGTGCGAGGTCGGCGCCGGCGGCCGTGACGCGCAGGCGGCGGGCGCGGGTGTCGGCGGGGTCGACCTCGCGGGTGAGCAGGCCCTTGGCTTCCAACGTGCGGATCACCTGCGAGGTCATCTTCACGTCGGTGCCGGCCTGCTCGGCGACCGTGGCCTGGTTGGGGGCCAGGCCCTGGTCGTTGAGCCAGAAGGTGCAGGCGAGGAGGACGAACTGGACGTGCGTGAGGTCCAGCGGCCCCAGGACCGCGGCGATCTCGCGCTGCCAGCGCAGGGTGACGCGCCAGAGGAGGAAGCCGGGCTGGTCGCCGGGGCCGCCCGCACCATCGCTCATCAGGCGCTCGCCGCCAGTTCCAGCAGCTTCGTGACGACGTCCGGGAAGTCGGCGCAGATCTGCGGACCGATCTCCGGCCCGACCTCGTCGGCCGCCTCGCCGGTGATCTCGGTGCGGTAGGTGACCTTCGTGCGGCCGTCGCCGAGGTCGTCGATCAGGTGGTACGTGGTGATCAGCAGGCCCGGGACCTCGCAGACGTCGATCCACGCCTTGTCCGGGACCACTTCGGTGATCGTCATGTGGATGGTGTCCTCGCCGGGCGGCGTCATCGTGAACGCGGTGCCGGCCGTGAACGGGCCGTGCACCTCGACCTCGCCGACGCCGTCGTTCCAGGCGTGCCAGCCCAGCGGGTCGGCCCAGAGCGTCCAGACGGCGTTCGGCGTGACCTCGGCGGTGGCGCTGTATTCGTAGTCCCACATGGTGTTCCCCTCCCGTGGTTAATTGGTCTACGCAAAGACTATCTGCGCACAGACTATTTCGCAACTGCGAAGTTCTTGCAGGTGAGAGTGCCTGGCAACAGTTGCTCATATTCGTCAATGCGAAGATGTGAAGCTATAGTGGCTGCCGTGAAGACGCTCCCTGCCCTCATGCTCGCCGCCGCCGGAGTCGGTTTCGGCCACGCCGTGCTGCCCGACCACTGGATGCCGCTCGCGGTCCTGTCCCGGACCCGGCGCTACCCGACGCGCCGGACGGTGCGGTTGTCGCTGGCCGCCGGGGTCACGCACGTTCTGGTGTCGTTGGTGATGGGTGCGGTCCTGGTCCTGGTCGGATTGCAGTTCCGGGACACGGTCTCCCGGCACACCGACCTGGTGATCGGCGGGATTCTGCTGGTCACCGGGGCTGCGTTCCTGGTCATGGAGTTGGTCGGGCGTGGTCATGGGCACGGCCACGACGGTGAGCACGGACACGTCCACGGACACGATCATGCGCATGACCACGAGCACGAGCACAGCCATGATCACGGCGAGCGCGACGCCCGCGGCCTGGCCGCGTTCCTGGTGCCGTTCGGGGCGGCGGCCTCGCCGGATCTGACGATCCTGCCGGTCTTCCTGGCCGCCGGGGCGGTTGGGGTGGTGGCCTCGATCACCTCGCTGATCGCGTTCGCGCTGGTCACCATCGTGACGATCGTCGTGCTGACCACCGCCACCGCGGCCGGTGCCAGACTGCTGACCGCGCCGTGGATCGACCGGGGCGCCAACCTGCTGACCGCCGGGACCTTGCTGCTCGTCGGCGGGCTCGTCGCCGGTGGTGTTGTTTAGTTCCCGCACGCCGTCATGTGGTCCACCACGTGCCGGATCGCAAGGTCCTGAGCCCGTAGGTGGGCCTGCAGCCGCTCGCAGGCCCGCAGCACCGCCTCGGCGTCGCGGAACGTCATCTCCGCGCGTCGGTCGGCGGCGCGGCCCAGCACCTGCTGGCCGAGCATGATCACGAACATCAGCAGCAGCTGCGCCAGGCTCGACAGGAACAGCAGGAACGCGAATGGATACGGGTCGAACCGCAGCACCCCGGCCTGCGCCAGGGCGATCCACACCAGCTGGAACAGCGTCGCGACGTAGAAGGCGCCCATGCTGCCGCAGCGCTCCGTGATCCGGGCCGCGAGCCGGGCGTTGACGCCGATGTGCTCGTCGGCCATCGACGGCGGGGTCGCGAAGCGCTCGGCGGCGGCCGTCAGCTGGCCCTGCTCCATCTCGTCGAGGACCACGCAGGACGCCAGGTGCAGGTCTTGGGCGATCAGGTGGTTCTGGATCTGCTCGCAGTCGTGCAGGATCGCCTCGGCGTCCTCGAAGGTCTGCCGCGCGCGGCGGTCACCGGTCCGGCCGAGGACCTGCTGGCCGAGCAGGATGACGAAGACCAGCAGGAGCTGGACCACGTTGCCCAGGAACAGCATGAACGGGTACGGATACGGGTCGAACCCGAAGAACGCCCGCGAGCCCAGCAGCATCCACACCAGGGTGACCGCCACACCCGCGTAGACCGTCCCCATCGACCCCAGCCTGCGGGTGAGCCACGCCGCGAGCCGTCCGCCGGCCCCGGTGTATTCGTGCTCGACGCGGACGTGGCCATGCCGGAGCCGCACGTGGACGTGGGGATGGCGCATGGACGTGTAGAGGGTCACAAGCCCCTAAAATATCCGAACCCTGGCAAACATCGGTTTCATGGCGTGTCGGTTCAAGTCGACACCGCTCCAAGCGGTTTGCTGGATCCGTGCACCGACCATCAGCGGGAACGCCGAACGCTGCCGGACCGCATGGTCCCCGCCCCGGAGCCCGGCAGCGGTCCGGGCCCCGACCGCGGCCGCCGATCCGCCGGAGCCGGCGCTCCCGCTGGCTGTGGGCCACGGCCTCGACGATGTCGATGTCGGTGCTGCTGGTCAGCCTCACCGGGGCCTGGCTGCGGGCGGCGGTGCTGGGTGGCTTCCAGCGTTCGGCGGCCCTCGGCGGCACGATCCCGAAGTCGCACGACGGTTCGGTCGACATCCTGCTGATGGGCCTGGACTCGCGGCGCGACGATCAGGGCCACGACCTGCCGGCCGCGATGCTGGACAAGCTGCACGCCGGCTCCTCCAGCGACGTCGGCGGCTACAACACCAATACCCTGATCCTGCTGCACGTCCCGGCCGACGGCTCGCCGGCCACCGCGGTGTCGGTGCCGCGCGACGACTGGGTCTCCATCCCGAACCTGGGCTGGCACAAGATCAAGGAGGCCTACGGCCGGGCCAAGGCGGCCAAGGAGTCGGCGCTGGTAAAGGCCGGCGACGGGCCCGCCGGCGACGCGCTGGAGGCGGCGGGGCGCGAGGCCGGGCGGGCCTCGGCGATCGCGGCGGTGCAGGGGCTGCTGAACGTGCCGATCGACCACTTCGCCGAGGTGAACCTGGCCGGGTTCTACGACGTCGCGGTGGCGCTCGGCGGGGTGACCGTGTGCCTGAACAAGGCGGTGCAGGACGACTACTCCGGCGCCGACTTCCCGGCCGGTGTGCAGACCCTGGACGGCTCGAAGGCGCTGGCCTTCGTCCGGCAGCGGCACGGGCTGCCCGGCGGCGACCTGGACCGGACGCGGCGGCAGCAGGCGTTCCTGTCGGCGGTGCAGCGCAAGCTGTCCGACGACGGGGTGCTGTCCGACATTGGCAGGCTGTCCGGGCTGATCGGCGCGGTGAAGCGGGACGTCGTGGTCGACGACAGCTTCGACGTGCTGTCGCTGATCTCCAAGGCCGGGAGCCTGAAGGCCGGCCGGATCCAGTTCCACACGCTGCCCATCGACGGGTTCGCGACCCGCGACGGGGAGGACGTCAACCTGGTCGATCCGGCGAAGGTGCAGGCGGCGATGAAGGTGTACTACTCGGACGCCAAGGCCAGACCGGGGAAGGCGGCGGCTGTTTCGGGGAGTGGCGGCGAGGCGCGTCAGGCGTCGGTCGCGCGGGCGGGACTCGCTTCGCTGCCGCAGTCGGACGCTACGACTTCCGACGGGGCGTCTTCCGATGGGACGACGGAGGACGGCATCGCCTGCGTGAACTGATCAGTTCGCTCCGGCGTAGTTCGCTTCACACAGCAAAACCGCCGGTCACGGCTCCGTATCGCCTACATGGAGCCGAGCCGGCGGTTCAGCACGGGGTCGTTCAGTTCCGGCGACCGCCGCCGCCGAACAGGCTGAGGAAGAACAAGAAGACGTTGAGGATGTCCAGGAAGATCGACGCGGCCAGCAACGGCGCCGAGGCGATGTTCTGGGTCCGGCGCAGCCGCTGGAAGTCCACGAGCGTGAACCCGGCGAAGATCACCAGGCCGGCCACGCTGTAGATCACCGAGGCGTGCGGGATGTTCACGAAGATCGCGACCACCCCGAAGACCAGCAGCGCCACCAGGGCCCAGAAGCTGGCGCGGGCCACCCCGGACAGGTCGCGCTCGGTGGCGTACCCGGCCGAGCCCAGCGCGCCGATGAACAGCGCGGTCGCGGCGCCCGCCTGCCACAGCGCCTTGGGGTTCACGGTCGCGTAGTAGACCAGCGTCGGGGACATCGCGATGCCCATCAGCAGGCCGAAGGCGCCCAGGAGCACGACGGTGGCCTGCGGCGAGCGCGCGGCGGTGAAGCGCATCGCGATCAGGCAGACGAAGGCCGCGATGAAGCCGATGAACACCGCGGCGTTGGAAAGGTTCCGGCCGGCGTAGGCGCCGAGCGCGAACAGTGCCGCCGTGGCGGCGACGAAGCCCATGGTCCGGGCGAACAGGGTGTTCGTCGAGATCCCATAGCCCCGTCGGGACATTGTCGTGTCGTACACGGTCACCTCCTACCCCCGGTCGGGGGCGTTCAGTACTTCCTGGAAGGCACAGTCGGCGCTGGCCCGATAGCGTTACAGCATTGGATTCTGGCGTTTCCGGGTGGAGGTTGCATGACGAACTCGCAGCAGGAGACGCCCCCGGAGATCCTCGACCTCCCGGTGGGCCTCGACGTGGCCGGGACGCGGCGGGAAACCGACGCCATGGGAGCGGTCGACGTGGCCGCCGACAAGTACTGGGGCGCCCAGACGCAGCGCTCGCTGGAGCACTTCACCGTCGGCGACGACCACATGCCGCAGGAGATCCACCACGCCTACGGCTACGTGAAGATGGCCGCCGCGCTGGTCAACGGCGAGGCCGGACGGCTGCCGGGGTGGATGGCCGACCTGATCGCCCGGGTCGCCTCCGAGGTGATCGCCGGCGACCTCGACGAGCACTTCCCGCTCTACGTCTGGCAGACCGGCTCCGGGACGCAGACCAACATGAACGTCAACGAGGTCATCAGCAACCGCGCGATCCAGCTGGCCGGCGGCACGCTCGGCACCAAGTCCCCGGTGCACCCCAACGACCACGTCAACCTCGGCCAGTCCTCCAACGACAGCTTCCCGACCGCGACCCACGTCGCCGCGGTGCTGACGCTGCAGAACCACGTGCTGCCCGAGCTCAGGAACCTGCACGCGGTCCTGGACGACAAGGCCCGGCAGTGGGCCGACGTCCCCAAGACCGGCCGCACGCACCTGCAGGACGCCGTCCCCCTCACCGTCGGCCAGGAGTGGTCCGGCTACGCGGCCCAGATCGCCGCCGCCACCGACCGCCTGGAATCCGCACTCCCGGGCCTGTACGAACTCGCCGCCGGTGGCACGGCCGTCGGCACCGGCCTGAACGCCCCACCCGGATTCGCCGAACGCTTCGCCTCCGAACTCGCCGAGCTCACCGGCCAACCCTTCGTCACCGCACCGAACAAGTTCGCGGCCCTGGCCGGCGCCGAAGCGATGGTCGCGGCCTCGGCGGGCCTACGCGGCGTCGCGGCACCCCTGCTGAAGATCGCCAACGACATCCGCTTCCTCGGCTCCGGCCCCCGCAACGGCTTGGGCGAACTCCGCCTCCCGGAGAACGAACCCGGCAGCTCGATCATGCCGGGCAAGGTCAACCCCACGCAGTGCGAGGCCACGATGATGGTCTGCCTGAAGGTGATGGCCGACGACGCCGCCCTGACCACCGCCGCCGCCATGGGCAACTTCGAACTCAACACCATGCGCCCCCTGATCGCCTCCTCGTTCCTGCACTCCGCCCGCATCCTCACCGACGCCATCCGGAACCTCCGGGTGTTCTGCATCGAGGGCATCGAACTCGACCGCGAACGCATCGACCACGACCTGGGCCGCTCCCTGATGCTGGTGACCGCCCTGACCCCACAGCTCGGCTACGACCGCGCCGCGCAAATCGCGCACACCGCCGACGCCGAGGGCACGACCCTGCGCGACGCGGCGGTGCGAACCGGCTGGCTGACCGCGGAGGAGTTCGACGCGATCGTGGACCCGCGGGCGATGACGGGGCAGGAC
>NZ_JAACYW010000302.1 GCF_015356825.1 Catenulispora rubra
TCTGATCGGCCAGGGCGGGATGGGGCGGGTGTGGCGCGGCTACGACGCCAACCTCGACCGGGTGGTCGCCGTCAAGGAACTGACGATTCCGGACGGCATCGCGGCCGACGAACGGGCTGAGCTCGTCGAGCGGGCTGTCCGGGAGGCGCGGGTCGCCGCCCGGCTGCGGCACCACGGCGTCATCACCGTGCACGACGTCGTGCAGGACGGCGGTGTCCCGTGGATCGTCATGGAGCTCGTCCCCGGGGGATCGCTGGCCGGGGAGATCGCCGACCACGGCGCGTTGCCGTGGCGCCGGGCCGCCGAGATCGGAGCGGTCGTCGCCGACGCGCTCCGGCACGCGCACGACGCCGGCATCGTCCACCGCGATCTCAAGCCGGAGAACGTGCTGCTCGCCGGGTCGCGCGTGGTCATCGCCGACTTCGGGATCGCCCGCGTTCTGGAGTCCGCCACCCATCTGACGCGTACCGGCATGACGCTCGGCACGCCGCACTACATGGCGCCCGAATTGCTCGAAGGCCAGGAGGCCACCGCCGCCGTCGACATGTGGTCGCTCGGCGCGATGCTGTACACGCTGGTCGAAGGGCGGCAGCCGTTCGACGCGCCGACGCTCACGGCCCTCTACACCGCGATCCTCATGAAGGCCCCCGAGCCCGCGGCCAACGCCGGACCGCTGGCCCCGCTGCTGGACCGGCTGCTGGACAAGGACCCTGCGAAGCGGCCCGATGCCGCCGAGGCCGCCGAGATGCTTCGATCCGCCGCCGCGGGGTCAGCCCCTTCGCCGGTCGAGGCCGCACGCCAGGCCGTACCGGAAACGGCCGTCGCAACACAGGTGCCACCAGTGCCACCAGTGCCGCCAGTGCCGCACTCAGGGCTGTCTGCGTCGGGCAACCCGCCGGCACTCCACCCGTTGTTCGCGTGCGGGCCAGGGCAAAGGATCGAACGCGCCTGGCTGATCCCGGTCGCCGGTCGCGGCGAGCCGTCAGTCGCGGTCTACCTCCAGGGCAAGGACGACCTGTACGGCTCCTGGTCGCAGGCGACGCTCCACGTCCCGCCCGCCGCGGACCGCAACAGCCGGCTGCTCGAGTTGGTGCCGACCCGGGACGACGCCATGCTGACGCTCGGTCCGGGACTGACCTCCTTCACCGCCGCCCTGACCGTGGACCGCGCCCAGGACCGCCAGGTCCTGACCATCGCTGATCTGGTGAACAACGCGGTGAGCCCCACCGCGTTGAGCCCGCTGCCCCGCCGGATCGAGCGCTTCACGGCCGGCACCGTCTTCCGCACGTCCGGCCGTCTCGGCATCGCGGTAACAGGACCCGGCATCACACCAGTCGCCCGCGTCGGCAACGGCGAGTGGCGCAAGCTGCCCGGCGGCTTCCAACCGACGCGGCTGGCCTCCGCCGCCGGCTCCGTCGTCATCGGCTGGCACGGCGACGCCCGCGCCTCCGGCGCCAAAGCCGTCGCCTGGAACGCCGAGTCCTGCCGGACGCTGTACACGTTCGATGACCGTCACGTCGTCACCGGCGTGGCGGTATCGCAGTCCGGATCCCTCGTCGCCGCCACCAGCGCGGCCAGCATCGGCATCTACCGTCCCGCCACCGGCGAGGAGCTGGCGCGCTTGCCACTCACCGGCGGCGATGCCCTGCCCGGGCAAGGCATCGCGCTCCTCGACGACTCCGCGGGGCAGCCGACGGTGACGCACGTCCACGGCCAGAGCATCCGGCTGTGGGACGTGAGCACCCGCGAACTGCTGGCCGAGCTACCGCCGCCGAACGAGCCGATCCTCGCCGCCGCCCTCGTGCGGATCGGAGCGGCCCGGGCGGTCGTCTTCGCGACAACGTTCCGGGTCGCGGCGGTGGAGTTCCCTGCTGGGATCTGATCGACGGACCGATTCAGCGTCCCAAGAGTCCGGGACGACGCCTGCTGCACTGGCCTGCCGATACAGTTCCTCGGCCTCCGCCTCGCACCGGGCCGTCTCCGTGCAGCCAGGTCCGCAGTTTGGCGGCCTCTTCGGAGGACGCCGTGTACATCGCGGCGCACGTAGGCCTGCAAGGACGGGGCCGCCGCCCCGGGGCCGCCGGTCGTGCCCAGCCACGCGGCGGCGCCTCCCGTGATGCCGATCGCCGCTGCCGGCCGGCGGACGCGTCGACTACGGCAGCACCGGTGCGCTCCGGTTGTCGAAGAAGTTCGACTGCCCGGCCGCGCCCACCATGTTCGCCAGGCTCGCCGCCGCGGCGGCCGGTACGACTCCGGTGTCGCCGTTCACCACCACCTGGTTGATCGCGCCGGCCTCGGTACGCGCGTAGTCCGCCTCCGGCCCGGGGATCGTCGAGTTCGCCGACAGCAGCAGCGGACCGGCACTGGCGCCGACCAGCGCTCCCCCGGCCAGTGCGTCCGGCCAGTTGGAACCGGTCGCAAGTCCCACGACGTGTGGTGCGTTCCCTGCGGTGAAGAAGGTTTGGGCGACAGCGGCGGCGGTCGCGAACCGATCGGCGCCGGCTACGGACTGCACCTTGTCGGCCGGGAACCGGGACCGCAGCGCGGCGACCCCCTGGTCCCCGATCCCGACCAGCTGCGTGAACGGGCCGACGTGGGATGCCAGATACGCGGCGGTCGCCGAAGGCAGCACCCTGTCATTCGAGAGCAACACCACGGTCTGGGGCGTGGAGGCCGCAGCCGCCCCGGCGGCCAGGGCATCCGGGAAGTTGTTGCCGGTGGCGACCAGGATCCGATCCGGGGCTTGGGTGATCGCACCGGCGATCGCAGCAGCGGTGGCATACCGATCGGGCCCGGCGAGCCGGCGCACCTGGTACCCGAGACCGTTGATCTGCGTCAACTGGTCGCCGGGGGCGCCAGCCTCAGCGTGACGGGCAAGGATGACGTGACCTTGCTGGAATGGGCCTTGCTACAGCAGAGCAAGCGCGCCCTGACCACCCTGCTCGACGCGGGCGCCGATCCGTCCCAGCCGGGCATCGGCGGGGACACGGTGCTGCACCTGGCCGCCAAGGTCGACGACCCGAGCTATCTCAGGCTTCTGCTGGAGCACGGCGCCGACCCGAACGCCCCCAACGGGACCACGCAGGCGCCACCCCTGGACGCCGCGCTGATGAACGCCACGGACGACGCGTTCGACCTGCTGCTCGCGCACCACGCCGACCCGAACCGACCCGACCGGGTGGGCAACACTCCCCTGCACGTGTCCGCAGAAGTCCACAAGACCCAGTGCATCCTGCAACTACTCCAGGAAGGCGCGGATCCCACTCTGCGCAACAGCCACGGCGACACCTTCCAGGCCTACTTCAACATCCTGCCGGCGGGCGGACTGAACGCGGCGGGCCTGGCGCAGCACGACGCCGTGCATCAGTGGCTGCGCGCTCATGGCGTACCGGTCGAGGGGGATGAGGGTTCGTAAGGGCTTGTGCTTACCCGTCACCAGCCGGTGGCCCTGGCAGCCCGCACGATCAGGTCCTCGGTCTGGTCGGGGTGCGAGACCATGACCGCGTGCGAGGCGCCGGGGATGACGACCGTGTGGGAGCCCGCGCGCTTGGCCATGTACTTCTCGGTCGCGGCCGGGATCGCCTGGTCGGCTCCGGCGACCAGGTACCACGACGGGATGGTCTTCCAGGCCGGGGCGCCGCTGGCACCCTGGAGGGCGGCCAGCGCCACCGGACGCTGTTCGGCCGCCATCAGATCGGCTGTCGCCGCCGGAAGGTCCGCGGCGAACACGGCGTGGAACTTCGTCTCGTCGACGTAGCCGTCCGCGCCGCCTCCGCCGGCGTCCGTGTACGGCCGGACGACCAGCGCCGCGCCGAGCTGGCTGCCGGGGTTCATCCCGGTCAGCTGCAACGCGCTCTCGCCCTGGTCCGGAGCGAAGGCGGCGATGTAGACCAGGGCTTTGACGTTCGCGTGGCCGACGGCGGCGTCGGTGATGACCTCGCCGCCGTAGGAGTGACCGACCAGGATGACCGGCCCCGGGATGGTGCTCAGGATGCTGGAGACGTAGGCCGCGTCGTTGTCGAGGCCGCGCAGCGGGTTGGCCGCGGCGATCACCGGATAGCCGTCGTGTTCCAGACGAGTGATGACCCCGTTCCAGCTGGAGGAGTCGGCGAAGGCGCCGTGGACGAGGACGACGGTGGGCTTGGGCCCGTGGTGCGTCGACGCAGCGGCAACAGCGGGTGCCTGCGACGGCGCCGCCGAGGCCGCGGCGACGGCCGGTACGGCAAGGACCACTGCGGCGAGCACAGCCGGGATCGTCGCGCGCTTGCGGGTCGCAGAGTACTTACGCTCCGGGTACGGGTTTTGAGGCATGGACAGGCCCTTCTCGTGTAGCAGTTCTCGGACGAGCGCGGGATCAGGCGGTCGGCGGCGGACCGGCGACCTTGACGTGGAAGTCGTCTGCGGAGGCGAGGATGCTCCCGATATCGAAAGCGGCAGGAGCCTCATCAAGCCGGGTGGCCGGAGTGCCGTTGGCGCTGAACCACTGCTCCACGCGCGACGGGCCGAAGACCACGGCCAGGCGTGCGCTCTCCGAACGCACCAAGTAGCTGTGCGGCACGCCGCGCGGCCCGTGCGCGATCTGCCCGGCGTGCAGGTCCTGCCGCTGGTCGGCGACGAAGAAGGAGACCTCGCCGTCCAGCACGAACCAGATCTCGTCCTCATCCTCGTGGATGTGCCGCGGCGGCGCGTGGCCGGCCGTGTCGAGGAACTCCATGACGCTCAGCGTTCCGCCGGTCCGGCTGTCGGGCACCAGGATCCGGGCCCGTCCGCCGAGGAACCAGAACGGCTCCGACTCGGCACCGGGGAACGTGTCGTCGGGGAACGGCTGGATCATCATTTCCTCCCCAGGAAGTCGAGCAGGATGTGGGCCATCTCGGCGGGGTGTTCCTCGTACATCCAGTGGCCGGAGTCCGGCACGACGACGCCGGTGACGTGCTCGGCGTACTTGCGAACCTGATCGGGCACGAAGCTGCCGAGGCTCCCCGACGCCCCGATCGCCAGCACCGGCATGGTGAGCTTGGTCTTCTGGTACACGGCGTCGTTGGCCATGTCCTGCGGCAGAGCGCGGAACCACTGGAAGCTCGCCTCCAGGTGCGCCGGGTCCTTCAGATAGCCGGAGAACACCGCGATGTCGTTCGCCGTGACGGCGCCCTTGACGACTTCGAGGTCGTCGATGAACTTGCCCGTCCACAGCTCCTCCCGGCCGCTGATGAGCTGTTCGGGCAGGCCGTTGGTGAGCGCGAAGAACCCGAAGTGCCAGGCACCGGGGCCGTCGGCGGTCAGCGACGCGAACGTGTAGATGCTCGGGTCCGGGATCGGCGCCTCGCTGAGCACGAGCTTGGCGACGTCCCGCGGATAGGCGGCGGCGTAGGAGTAGGCCACCATCGTGCCGATGTCGTGGCCGACCAGCCGGATGTCCTTGTCGTGCCCGATCTCGGCGAGCAGACCGTGGATGTCAGCCGCGAGGTCCTTCTTGTCGTAGCCGGTGGCCGGGGCGTCGCTGCGGCCCGCGCCGGGAAGGTCGGGGGCGATGACGGTGTAGTGCTGCGCGAGCGTCGGCAGGACCTCCCGCCACTCGTACCAGGTCTGCGGATATCCGTGCAGCAGAACGAGAGTCGGTCCGTGACCGCCGATCACGTAGTCGATGCCGATCGCACCGACCTTGGTCTTGTGCTCGCTGAACCCGGCCGGCATCTGCTCGGCGGAAGCGGCGGTGGCAGTGGCAGTGGCAGATGACGCCGTCGTGGCGTGTGCCGCCCCGGGGCTGACCGTGACGGCCGCGAGCCCGATGGCCGAGGCCACCGCGAAGGCGAGCATGGCGCCGGGCCGGAAGACGGCCCGGAAAACGGCATGGAGGTGTCGCACAGGGGACTCCAAAGGTGGGAGACGTGCCTTACAGGGTGCTGACCAGGCCGCCGTCGATGACGAAGTCGGACCCGGTGATGTTGGCGGCGCGGTCGCTCGCCAGGAACAGGACGAGGTCCGCGACCTCCTCGGGGTGCGTGAAGCGGCCCGTCGGGGCGTCGCCCGCGGCCTGCGCGGCGACGTCCCGGGCGGTGGCGCCGGTGGCCTGCGCGACCTTGGCCGCGACACCGTCGTCGGCCAGCCACAACCCGGTGCTGACCGGTCCGGGACTGACGGTGTTGACCCGGATCCCGCGCGGCCCGACCTGCTTGGACAGCGACTTGCAGAAGTTGGACAGCGCGGCCTTGGCTGCGCTGTAGTCGATGACGAGCGGGTCGGGCAGGAAGGCGTTGACCGAGCTCACGGTGACGACGGCTCCCGCGCGGCGCTCCAGCAGGTGGGGAAGCGCGGCCCGCGTGGTGCGCACGGCGGCCAGGAAGTTGACCGCCAGCGTCGCGTCCCAGTCCTCGTCGGTCACCGCCAGGAAGCCGTCCGTCCGCGGATGGACCGCTCCGACGTTGTTGACCAGGATGTCCAGGCCGCCGTGGGCACGGACGGCCGCGGCGACGAGCAGGGCCGGGCCGTCCGGCGCGGCGAGGTCCGCCTCGACCGCCAGGACCTCGCCGCCGGCCGCGAGCGCCTTCAGTTCAGGGGTGATCTCCCGCGCGCCGGCGACCACCCGCGCGCCTTCGGCGACCAGCGCCCGGGTGACGGCCAGTCCGATGCCGCGGCTGGCGCCGGTGACGATCGCGGTCTTGCCGGTCAGATGCATGTCCATGTCAGGGCCTTCCGCTCACAGGGCCTTCTCCTCACAGCGCCTTCTCCCCACATCGCCTTCCGCTCACAGGCCCTGCTGCCGCAGCCACCGCAGCGCCGTGTCGGCGACCTCGCGCCAGCCGCTGTCGATGGTCAGCGAGTGCCCCCGGTCGGGGAAGTCGGTGATGTCGGTGACCGCCTCCGAGTGCCGGTACTGCTTGAGCGTGGCCCGGGTGACGGCCTCGGGCACGGTGTGGTCCTTGCCGCCGGTCATCAGCAGCAGCGGCCCCCGCATCTCGTTGGCGGTGTCCACCTTGGCCGGCGAGTGCGGGTTGAAGTTGGCGGCGGCGGCCTCGAACAGCGGCTTGCCGGGCGCGGGGATCGACCACTGCTCGTACAGCGTGTTCGACTCCTCCGGGGAGACGGCGTTCCCGAACGCGAAGCGGAACTGCTCGGCGGTGAGGGAGACCGCCTTGTGTTTGTTGCCGGGGTTCTTGAACACCGGCAGCGTCGCGCGCAGCGCGGACAACGGCAGCGGGAGCACGCCCTTGATCTGCGCGGCGTCGATCGCCACGGCGGCCGCGGCCAGGTTCTGGCCGAGCAGCTTCTGGGCGATCATGCCGCCGAAGGAGTGGCCGACCAGGATGGGCAGGACCGGCAGTTCCCCGATGATCGCCGCGTAGTGCTCGACGACGTCGTCGATGCCGTGGTCGGCGATGCTCTCGGGGTTGGCGCGGGCCTCCTCGACGGTGTCGGGGTCGCCCGGCCAGCCGGGCGCGGAGGGGGCGTACCCCTCCTGCTGGAACAGGTCGATCCAGGGCTCCCAGGACGTGGCGTGCAACCACAGTCCGTGGATGAAGATGACGGGGGTCGGTGTCGTCATGGCGACCTCTCGATGCGGCTGGTCCCGGGGCGGATGGTCGGTGCTGGACCAGCTCAACACGCGGGTGGCGGCCTTCGTACTGGGGACGGACCCCAGTCCTGACAGAGAGTGCGGCTTGCACCCCGGGTGGTCGAGGCGTCAGGCGGCGGCCTCATGCGGTGGATTCGAGTCCTGTCTCGCCCAGCACGGACGCGATCTGCCTCCGTGAGGAGATGTCCAGCTTGCGGAACACCTTGTTGAGATGGAACTCGACGGTCGAGGTCGTGACGAACAGCCGGGACGCGATCTCGGTGTTGGTCAGGCCGGACGCGGCCAGCGACGCGACCCGCTGTTCCTGCGGAGTGAGGTCCAGCCGGGTCTCGACGGTGCGCTTGCGGGCCTTCTCGCCGGTGGCGAGCAGTTCGGCCCGGGCTCGCTCGGCGAACGGCGCCGCACCCCAGGTTTCGAAGGACTCGTAGGCGGCGCGCAGCTGGACTCGCGCCTCGGAGCGGCGCCTGCGGCGGCGCAGCCACTCCCCGAAGAGCAGACGCGACCAGGCGAGCTCCACCGCCACCGGAGCCTTTCCGAGCAGATCGATCGACTCCTGGTAGGACTCCTCGGCGTCGTCGCCCTCGGCCATCAGGGCTCGGCAGCGGGCCAGCGACCCCAGTGCCCACGGTGTTCCGGCCAGCGTCGCGCGCTCCTCCATACGTTCCAGGGCCACCGCCGCCACGGCCCGATCGCCGGCCCGGACACCGGCCTCGACGACGAGGGGCAGCAGGAAGTTGCAGTACGGAAGGGTGTCTTCGACAAACGGGGGCAGCAGGTGGCCGAGCGCCTCCCGATGACGGCTGCGGCCGATGTCGAAGACTGCCAGTGCGTGGGCGGCGAGCCGGTTCTGGGATCCCAGCCCGCAGCTCTTGGCCAGATCACGCATGACGCCGGTCGCGGCGCGCAGTTTGTGCTCCTGACCCGTCCAGGCGTACAGCAGTATCCTGTTCATCTCCCCGCCGCCGGCATAGCCGGTCGCGGTGGAGTAGTCGTCCGCCTCCGCGTAGTAGGCCTCGGCCGCGGCGAACCGGCCCTCGGACATCTCGGTGGTCGCGAGAACGATCAGTGCGAGGGTGAGCCCGTAGAGTGCGCCCGCGCTCCGGTCGACGGCCGCGAGCCGCCCGACGATCTCGCGTTTGGCTTCGATGTCCCACAGTTCGTCGGCGGCCATGGTGACCATCACGCTGAAGGGACTGTTCAGCTCCCTGAGCTCAGCGGAGTCGCACAGCCGCCGCAGCGCGTCGCGAATGGCCGGGACACCCACCGGGTGACCGACGGCGATGAGGCGCGCCAGCCCCAGCATCAGGGGATCCGGGCTCCAGGACGGCGGGGCCGGATCGCGCCGGGCGCCGACGGTCGCCTCGGCGACCTGCTTGAGGGTCGTGCCGACGAGCAGGCTTCCGCCCACCAGCGCCGCGTGCGTCGCCTCGTGCAGCAGCTCCCAGCTCATCGCGGGCTCGGCGTCGCCGAGTTCGGCCACCGCGTCCAGGAGCAGAGCCGGCACGGTGGCGACGCGGATGTGAAGCATCTCCACCGACGCCCGGATCCGCGTCGCCCGGGCGCGCGCCGAGCCGGTGAGATCGGGGGTGGCGAGGTCGAGCAGGGCCTGCGTCGCCGTCGCGTCGCCGGAGGTGAGGCTGGCGGCCGCCGCGTTCAGGAAGCGTTCGGCGCGTCGGGCGGGGTCCGTGGTGAGTTCGGCGGCGCGGGACAGGAACACCGCCTGCTCGGAATACCCGCCTCTAGATCGGGGTCGCTCAGAGGCGGCCTCCAGGTGCGCGGCCACCTCGTCGTCGGTGCCGTCGGTTGCTTCCGCGCGATGCCAGGCGCGGCGGTCGGGCGCGCTCGTGGACGCGAGTACCGCGTGTACCCTCCGGCGCTCGGCGGAAGATGCCGCCGAATAGACGGCGGAACGGATCAAGGGGTGCCGGAACTCGACGGTCCTGGCATGGTCCAAGACCCCTGCGGCCACCGCCGGCAGGGCAGCTCGGAACGACAGCCCGAGGGCACCCGCGGCCCGCCACAGCGTCGCCCGGTCGTCGGCGGGCGTCGTGGCCACCAGCAGCAGCAGGCTGCGGGTGTCGTCGGGCAGGGCCATGACCGACCGCTGGAAGTGCCACTCCAGCATCGAGTTCACCGGCAGCGGCTCCGGCAGCGGGGCCACGCCGGCCAGCTGCTCGGCGCCCAGATGCCCGGCGAGTTCCAGCAGGGCCAGCGGATTGCCGCCGGTCCCGGCGACGATCTGGTCGGTGACCGCCTGGTTCAGGAACCCGTCGACGGCGGAGGCGAGCAGGGTCCCCGCCTCCTCGGCGGGCAGCCCTTCGACGGGCACGGTCGTGAGGGCTTCGAGCAGAACGAGCTGTGCGGCGCCGTCGCGGGCGGCGAAGACCAGGCCCAGCGCGTCCGCGTGCAGCCGGCGGGCGACGAACGCGAGCGTCTCGGCCGACTCCCGGTCCAGCCAGTGCACATCGTCGACGAGGCACAGCATCGGCCGCTCGGAGGCGACGTCGGCCAGGAGCGTCAACGCCGCCAGCCCGACCAGGTAGCGGTCGGAGGGCACCGCCTCGGCGACGCCGAACGCCCCGTTCAGCGCGTCGCGCTGGCGCTGTGGCAGAACGCTGAGTCTGGTCAGGAAGGGGCGGAGCAGGCGGTGGAGCGCGCCGTAGGCCAGCCGGGTCTCCGATTCCACACCGACCAGCCGGACGACGGAGACATCGCCGGCCGCCACCGCCGCCTCGGCCGCGTATTCCAACAACCGGGTCTTGCCGACCCCGGGCTCGCCGGTCAGGACCAGGACTCCGCTCAGGCCTTCGCGCACCGCTTCCAGCAGCCGGCCTATCTCCTCGCGTTCAGCGTGTCGACCGACCATCGGCCGCTCGGAAGTGGGCTGGACAGGCCGCCACACCATGGGATCCGTCCCCCTCTCCGCGACGTTGCTACGCAGCAGACGCTAGGTCGCGCGTGGCGGTAGGCGCGAGCGTCACGTGACGGTGTTCAAACAGGCGAGCGAGCGTCACGTGACGGTGTTGACGGCAGGCGGACGAGCGTCACGTCGCGGTGTTCATCGCCGGGGCGCCGACCACGGTTCGCAGTTCGGCGCGGGAGACGACACCGAGTTTGGGGAAGATGCGATGCAGGTGCGAGCTGACCGTGCGGTGCGACAGGTACAGCCTTTGTCCGATCTCGCGGTTGGTGAGGCCTTCGGCCGCCAGCTGGACGATCTGCAGTTCGTGGGGCGTCAGCCGGTCGCGGGCGTCCGGGTCCCGGCGGCGGCTGGTCTCGCCGGCCGCGCGCAGCTCGCGGCGGGCCTTCTCGCCCCAGGGGATGGCGCCGAGCGCGTCGAACATGTCGCGGGCGGTGCGCAGGTGTTCTCGGGAGTCCACGCTGCGGCGCCGGCGCCGCAGCCACTCCCCGTAGGCCAGGTGGGTTCGTGCCCTGATCAGCGGCCACGCGGCGAGATCGGCACGGAGCGCGGCCTCGAACAGGGCCCCGGCGGCACCGTCGTCGGCCAGCAGCGCGCGGGCCAGGCGCAGGTCCGCGTGCAGTACCGGGGCCGGGGTCACGGCCGCCACCGTCTCCAGATCCGCCACGATCGGCGTGACGTCTACGGCGCGGCCGCAGTGCGTCGCCGCGTCGACGAGGTCACCGACGGTGGTCAGCCGCAGTGCGATCTGATAGGCGGGATCGGCAGGATCGTGCAGCCTGCGCAAGTGGCCGAAGGCCTCCTCGAACTTGCCCGCGCCCAGCGCGGCCAGGCCGCGCGCCGCGACGGCGGTCGCGAGCACCGGACGCGCGCCGACCGGCAGGCCGATCCGCTCGGCCTCGTCGGCCAGGCGCTGTGACTCCTCCTCCTCGCCGCGCAGTGCGGCGAGCTTCGCCGCGGTCGCCGTCATCAGCGCGTACATCATCGTCTGCCCCGTCTCGCGCGCGAGACGGCGGGACTCCTCGGTCGCCGAGATCGCCGCGCCGAGGTCTCCGACGACGAGCGCGCTCCACGCGTCCGCGCCGACCGTCCGGGCGAGCAGGCCGAGCCGGCCCTGGGAGCGCAGCTGCGCGCTGCCGACCGCCGCGAAGGCGCGCGCCAGGTCGAACCCGCCGACGAGCAGCATCGCGGTGCTGAGCATCCGATAGGCGCGGCCGTCGTCGCCCTGCCCGGGCGCCACTCGGCGCGCCCGGTCCAGGACGAACGCGCCGCGCTCGATCGGGGCGGCGTAGGCGCAGATGGCCAGGCGCCACGGATCGAGTTCGTCCAGTTCCAACTGCTCGACGGCTTCCAGAACCCTTCGACGTCCTTCCGTTCCCGGGTCGGACCAGAAGCACGACTGCGCCGCGCTCCACAGGATCCGCAGGGCCAGCATCGGATCGTCCGCGGCCACTTCCAGGGCCAGTGCCGTCAGCGATGTGGCGCCGGATGAGTGTCCGCGCAGTCCTTCGTCGAAGCTGTCTCGGAGCCACACCGCGGTCGCGTGCTGCCGTGACGACAGCGGCCCGGTCACCGCTTGCTCCAGCAGCCGGTCCACCGTCTGCGGCCGGCCGAGTTCCACCGCGAAGTCGGCGGCGCGCAGCAGGCGTTCGGCGCGGTGCCCGGGGTTCTCGCTGAGCGCGGCGGCTTGCTCCAGGGCGGTGACCGCGGCTGAGATCGCGCCGCGACGGACGGCACGGTCGGCGGCGTCCTGCAGGGCGGCGGCGACGGTTTCGTCCGGGACGGTCAGCGCGGCGGCCAGGTGCCGCACGCGGCGGTCCGGCTGGCCGTCCAGCACCTTCGCGAGCGCCTCGTGCGCGGCCTGGCGCCGGGCGGCCGGCATGACCTGTCGGATCGCCGAGCGCATCAGCGGATGCCCGAACCGCAGCTCGGAGCCCACCACGGTGATCAGCTGGGCCCGGAGGGCCGGTTCGAGATCGGCGGGCCCGGCGGCGGCTCCGGTGAGCAGCAGCGTCGCGCCGAAGATCTCCGACAGGGACGAGCCCTCGTCGAGGGCTGCGACCTGGAGCAGGCTCTCGGTGTTCGGCGGCAGGGTCCTGAGACGGCCGGTGAACGCGCGCTCGAGCCGCTCGGTGAGCGGCAGGCGTGCGTCGTGCGGGTCGGCGGTGACTGCGACGGCGCGCGACAGTTCGGTCAACGCCAGGGGGTTGCCGGCCGCCTCGCTGAGCACGCGCAGGCGCGCCGCCGGTGACAGGTCCGGACCCGCGGCGGAGAGCAGCTCGGCCGCCTCGTCATCCGGCAGCGGTTCGAGGGCCAGTGTGGTGAGTTCGTCCGGGTTCAGCTGCGCTCCGTAGCCGTCCCGCGCGGCACCCACCATCATCACCGGCTCGGCCGCCACCCGCCGCGCCACGAAAGCCAGGGTGCTGACGGTGGCGTCGTCGAGCCAGTGCACGTCGTCGGCCAGCACCAGAATCGGCGCGACAGCCGCGGCCTCGGCGATGAGGTCGAGGGTCGCCAGGCCGACCAGGAAGACGTCCGGCACCTTGGCCTCCTCCCGCCCGAGCGCGGCCTGCAAAGCAGAGCGCTGCGGCGCGGCCAGGTGCGCCATCTCCGCGATGAGCGGACGCAGCAGCTGCTGAAGGCCCGCGTACGGAAGGCCGTTCTCGACTTCGACGCCGACCGTCCGCAGCACCCGGAATCCCAGTTCCTCGGCGGCGACGGCGGCTTCGGCCAAAAGCGCCGACTTCCCGATGCCCGGCGCACCACGGACCAGCACCGCGCTCCCCCGGTGTCTGGTATCAGCCAGCATGCCGCGCAGCAGTCCGAGCTGTTCGCCCCGGCCGATGAGCTCCACGCGCCCTCCCCTTCGACCGGGTCCGCCGGACCGGCGTGCCTGGAAGTCAAAGGTACTGCGCTTCCCGCGGGAAGATCACGCCGATCGGCTGGGGTGCTCTCGCGGTGCGAGCGCTTCGCGAGGGATGCGAACCTGACTGCGCCGGCTTCTGCCGGTCCGCCGATCCGCCGATCCGCCGATCCGCCGAAGGGAGAACCTTTCGAGGTTCCCGTACGCCGACCGCCTGACTGCAGGCACCCAGATGAGGTCAACGAGGCGCTGCTGACCTTTCTCGAGGAGTAGAGGGTAGAGCGCGGCGGTTTCCGCAGATGCTGTCGGGCCAGCGGACGGTTCGACGGGGTCCTGGGCGACTGATAGGCCTCCTGCTCTATGTGTGGGTGCTGGTGGTGGTGCTGGTGGCGGG
>NZ_JAACYW010000303.1 GCF_015356825.1 Catenulispora rubra
ACCCTCCGCCTCCGACCACCCCGCCCTCTGCCTCGCCGGCACCCACGTCCTCTCCGGCACCGCCACCGCGGTCGTCATCGCCACCGGGGCCCGCACCTACCTCGCCGACCTCGGGCGTGAGCTGGAGCGCGGGCGGCCCGCCAGCGCCTTCGATCGCGGCGTCGCCTCGGTCAGCTGGATGCTGCTGCGCTTCATGCTGGTGCTGGCGCCGCTGGTCTTCGTGGTCAGCGGGGTGGCCTCCGGCAGCTGGCATCGGGCCTTCCTGTTCTCGGTCGCGGTCGCCGTCGGTATCACGCCCGAGATGCTGCCGGTCGTCGTGACCACCACCCTGGCGCGCGGCGCGGTCGCGATGGCGCGGCGTCGCGTCGTCGTCAAGCGGCTGCCGGCGATCCAGGACCTCGGCGCCATGGATGTGCTCTGCGTCGACAAGACCGGCACCCTCACCGAGGGCACGCCCACCCTCGACCGCCACACCGATGCCTTCGGCCGCGCCGACGTCGCCGTCCTCGACTACGCCGCCCTCAACAGCCACTTCCAGGCCGGCTGGCGCAATCCCCTCGACGAGGCCGTCGTCGCCCACGCCGAAGCCCTGAGCCCGAACAGCCCGAACAGCCTGACCAGCCCGAACAGCCCGAACAGCCCGCCCGATCCCGCCTGGCGCAAGGTCGACGAGATCCCCTTCGACTTCAGCCGCCGCCGCATGAGCGTGGTGGTCGCCGCGACGGATGGCGGCTTCGAACCCGACCACCTCATCGTCACCAAAGGCTCCGTCGAGGAAGTCCTCGACTGCTGCACCTCAGTCCTCGACGACGGCCGCGTCGTCCCCCTCGACCCCGACCTGCGCGCCCGCATCGACAAGGTCGCCGCCGCCGACCGCGACGCCGGGCTGCGGCTGCTCGCCGTCGCCGTCCGCACCGTCCCGACGAAAGGCGCGCGGCCGAGCCCCTACACCGTCGCCGACGAGTCCGACCTCACCCTCGTGGGCCTCCTCGGCTTCACCGACCCCGCCAAGGACTCGGCCGTCGCCGCACTCAAAGAACTCGCCGATCGCGGCGTCGTGGTCAAGGTCATCACCGGCGACGAACCCGCCGCCGCGGCCCGCGTCTGCCGCGAGGTCGGCATAGCCCCCGGCACCGTCGTCGACGGCCGCACCCTGGCAGCCCTCGAAGATGCCGCCCTGACCGCCCTCGCGGCCGAGAGCACCGTCTTCGCCAAGACCGACCCGCTGGCCAAGGCCCGCGTCGTCGAGGCCCTGCGCCGCGCCGGCCACACCGTCGGCTACCTCGGCGACGGCGTCAACGACGCCCCGGCCCTGCACGCCGCCGACGTCGGCCTCACCGCCCCGGACGCCACCGACCTGGCCCGCGAGACCGCCGACGTCATCCTCCTGGACAAGGACCTCACCGTCCTGGCCGCCGGCGTCGAGGAGGGCCGCCGCACCTTCGCCAACTCCCTGAAGTACATCCGCGCCGCGACCAGCTCCAACTTCGGCAACGTCCTGTCGGTGACGGCCGCCGCGGCCTTCCTGCCGTTCCTGCCGATGCTCCCGATCCAGCTCCTGGTCCAGAACCTGCTCTACGACCTGTCCCAGCTCGCGCTGCCCTGGGACGCCGTGGACGACGAGGAGATCGCCCGGCCCCGCCGCTGGGACAGCAGGACCCTGCGGCGCTTCGTGGTCCGCGTCGGCCCGCTCAGCTCGCTGTTCGACCTGGCCACCTGGGCCGTCCTGGGGTGGGTGCTGGCCGCCGGCGACTCCCGCGTCTCCCTGTTCCAGACCGGCTGGTTCGTCGAGGGCCTGCTGTCCCAGGTGCTCGCGGTGCATGTCATCAGGACCCGAAGACTCCCGTTCGTCTCCTCGCGCGCCAGCCGTCCGGTGCTGTACGCGACCGGCGCGGCGATGCTCGTCGGCCTCGTCCTGCCGTTCAGCATGCTGGCCGGCAGCATGGGGATGACCACGCTGCCGGCCCTGTACTTCGCCTTCCTGGCGCTGATCCTGCTCGGCTACTGCGCCGTGCTCCAGGCCGCGAAACTCAAGTTTAGCGGCACCAAATAAGGGCGAATAAAAGCCCTAACTCCCAGCCTTCGACGTCTCCTGAGCAGGCAACGTCTCCGGTCCGACCGCCATCGGCGCGAACACCATCCGTAGATCAGTGGTCTGACTCTGCTCCCGCCCGCTCAAGTAGGCCAGCGGCGCGTAGTGCCAGGCAGGCCCGTTCGGCGCCTCCAGCAACGGATTCCCCGTCGCGTCCGCCGGCCACACCACGTCACCGGTCGCGATCCGCGCCGGCACCGTCCAGTAGTCCCCGGTCCGGTAGCTGCCGCCGGGCTGGAAGTACACCTGGACCCCGTTCTCCAGATCCAGCCACACCCCCTCCTTGATCTCGATCGCCCCGTGGACCAGCCGCGGCGCCCCGCGCCCGGTCGGCGCCGTCTGGTCCCAGCGCCGCAGGTACGGGTGCCGCGTCGGGTCGGCGCCGACGTTCCCGGCCGGCGTCCCCGACAGCATCACCCGATGCCCGGGGATGTCGATCTCGTCGATCTGCAACAGCGGCAACGGCCTGCCGTGCGCCACATAGGAGTCGTCGACGACCTCGACCCAGTCGCCGACGTCCAGCGCCAGCTTGTCGTCGCGCCCCAGCGAGTCCAGCGTCACCCACTGGTCGGCCAGCGCGGTGATGCCGAACACGACCGACCCGTTCTCCCGCGACCACACGAACGTCGGCGCCGACAACGCCGAGCGCATCGCCACGCTGCTGGCGGTGTTCGTCTCCGGCAGCTGCCCGCCGTCGTGGATCTCCACGCGGTACAGCTGGTTCTCCCGGCCCCGGAAGGCGGCGTCGGGGGAGGACAGGCACGGGTCGTTCTCCACCCGCGCCGGCACCTTCGCCCGCGCCGCCAGCGCGTCCCCGGCAGTGGCCTGATTCTTCGCCCACGTCGCGAACGCCGCACGCACCGACTTCGCGTCGGTGCCATCGACGCCGACCTCCGCCGCCGAGGCCGCCAGCACCTGCCACGACACCTTCGTCCGGGCCGCGGTGTCCGGCATCGCCGCGCCCAGCGCGACCTCCCGCATCGACGGATCCTCGACCGCCGCGACCAGCCGCTCGTACATCTTCAGGTACACCACGAACGGGAAGTCCGGCAGCCGGTCGTCCGGGTTCTCCGGATCCCGGAACGCGTCCGGCTGGTCGTAGTAACTCCACGTCGCCGGGCTGCTCCCGGTCCGGACCGTGGTGTCGACCACGGCCGTGCCCGGCGCCGGCCGGTCGGCGTCGTTCCGGATCCCGTCCACGTAGTACTCGCCGGGCCCGATCGTCAGATCCGGCAGGTGGTCGCTGTCGTCGATCTCGAACCCGATCTGGAACCCGAAGTGGTCCCTGGGCCCGGCGTTCTGGCCGATCAGCGCGGCGGCCAGCCGCCGCGCCGTGTCCAGGTCGATCTGCAGCTGCTCGTTGGCGTCCGAGTCCAGCTGGACCCGGCCCTGCTGGGCGTAGACCGCCGAGTAGTGCTTGGCCGCGTCGAACGTCAGACGCGAGAAATCTCCGTGCATGGTCACATCCCCCTGGAGGTCACGAAACGTAGATGATGCCGGCGTCGAAACCCGCCGGGGTCGACTCGGTGAGCCTCGCGGTCAGGTTGTCCTCGCGCTGGGGCTGGTAAAGGTTGTGGTAAACGCCGAGCTCGGAGCCGTCCTCCGCGCCCCGGACGATCTCGCGCGCGCACCCGGACGACAGCTGCGCGTAGGCAGCCGTCCCATAACGCTGCGACGTGAACAGCGGACGCACCCGAAGCGGCTCGGTCCGCTGCAACCCCGCAGCCTGATCGGTGGTCAGCAGCCCGTCCGCCAACTGCTCGGCGACCGCCGCCAGCACCAGATCCGGCTGGCTGTCATAGCGCCGCGGCGTCCTCGAACCCTGAGGTGCGTAGCAGAACCGCACGCACCCCACGCCGCGCCGTGCGACGTTCACGTTCCCGCTCAGGATCGAGTTCTCAGCGATCTGAATCGCGTGCGTGTGCACCTCCCCGATCACCGTGGACCGGTACAGGTGCAGCTCCGCGAACGCGATGCAGCAGTCCGGCCCGGACAGCGCCGGGAGGTCCCGCGCGGTCGCGTCCAGCACCGAGTCGGCGATGTGGATCGGCAGCGGATCGTGCCGGACCTCGTCGGTGATCACCAGGATCGAGCCCAGGATGCTCTTGGATATCTGCGTGCACGCCGACGTCGCCTCCAGTATCAGGCTCGGCTCCTCCGGGAACAGCGGCCCGCAGTGGTGCGCCAGCGTCCAGCCCGGGACCAGCGTGCTGTCGGTGATGGACAGCGTCGCGATGTCGCCGTTGACCTGCACGCCGCGGCCGGTGATCAGCAGCCCGTCCAGCACGACGTGCGGCGCGTCGGTGCCCCGGTTCGGATCGGAGGCCTCCGGGGCGTCCAACCCCGGGCCCCGGACCACCAGCGCGTCGGGCCGGTTGCTGTACCAGTCCAGCAGCCGGATCACCGGCCGCGCGCCGTCGGCGGCCCGCAGCGTGAACCGCTCGCCGTATTCGAGCACGAATTCGAGCTGCTCCTGGAAGGCGCTGCTGGCCGTCAGCTCGATGATGCCGTCGGATCCGGCGGTCCCGGCCGCCTGGTCCGCGCGCCACTGCTCGAAGGCGTCGGTGATCCGCTCGAAGCGCTCGCTCGGCCCGACCCGGTACGGCGTCACGTCCTGCGGCGTCGTCACCTCCCGCGGATACTCTCCGCCGCCGAGCCCTTCGACGGCCGCGTAGTGGTAGGTCACCCACACGCCCTGCCGCGGAGCGCTGCGCGCGTTGAACACCATGCGGCCGGTCTCCGGATCCACCACCACCTGGCCGCGCTTGGCCTTGTACGTCCACTGCGACAGGTCCGCGACCACGATGTTGGCCGGCGGGATCGGATCGGTCTCGCCGTCGCGCCAGATGGCGAACGACTTGCCCGGCCCGTACAGGTCGGCCAGGCGCTCGCTCAGCAGCCGGCGGCTGATCCGGGTCGGCACGTTGTCGATCGCAGCGCTGTGCTCCGCCGAAGGCTCGGCCACCGGGTTCACGACCAGCTGCGTGTCGTTGCCCAGGATCGAGAACGTGTACTCGTTGCGGGCCCGGTCGATGCAGTGCGCCGGGGCGTGCGTCAGCGGGAACGGCGCCAGGCGCCAGACGAAAACGCCGACTTCCGGCGGCGCGTACCGGCCGGCCCCAGGCGCGCGCGAGGCCGAATCCACGCGCCGCACCTCGCCGCGGTGCGCGATCGTGTCGAACGGCGAATCCAGCAGATCCAGCGCCAAACCGTCGCGCAGGTCCACCAGCCGCCCCCGCCGCTCGCGCACCGCGACCGCCGACAACCCGGTGCCGGGCAGCGCCGGCGCAGGGGTCGCAGGGTCCTCATACCAGCGGATCGGCGCTGTCGTCGCGGTGATCCGCGCGAACTCCACGGCCTTGGCCGGCCAGTCCGCCACCGAGCCGGCCACTTCGGCCAGCAGCGCCAGCGTGCCCTTGCGGCGCCGGTCGTGCACGGTGTCGGCGACATCCCGGCGCGGCGCGAGCCGCCCGGCCAGCGCCTCGGCCACGCTCGTGCCGTCCCCGCCGGACAGCGCCTCGGCGTATCCGGGCAGGATCTGGTAGCCGACCAGGTCGCCGAGGTACGGCACCACCCAGTCGTCGCAGGTCTCGATGAACCAGTTCGCGTACAGCTGCTCGATGTTCGTCCGGGTCAGGTCCACCTGCTCGGCGATCACCGCGAGCAGCGCCCGCAGCGGCTCGCCGACCTGCGCGTCGCGCAGCTTGTCCCAGCGCGGCAGCAGGTCGTACAGCTGGTCGGGGCTGCGGCTCATGATGTGATCTCCCTCAGGATCAGCGTGTCGGGCACGGAAGCGGAGAGCACCACGAGCTGCGCCGGCCGGATGCCGCGGAACACCACGATCGAGTCGCCGACCGTGAGCACCACGTCGCGCAGGCCCGGGTTCAGCGCCAGCAGCGCGTCGACAGAGATCGCGTACTCGGCGGCGATCTGGCCGAGCGTCTCGACCACGCCGGTGTCGGCGGCCACCGTGTGCCGGGTCTCGTCGAAGGCGGCCAGCGCCGACGGCACCGAGGTGGACGGATTCGCCAGGTTGGTGAACAGCGAGATCAATCCCAGCGGCGTCGTGCTTCCCGGAACCCCGGTGAACGCCTGCAGGTCCACGTAGTCCACGCCCGGCACCGCCTGCGCCGCCGCGATCACCTCCGAGGCGTACGCCGGCTGCCCCAGCTGCCGGTTCGACACCGACAACAGGTTCGTCAGGGTGCTGCGCAACACCGGCTCGACCAGGTCCCACGCCGCGTCCGGGGTCAGCTTCACCGACAGCGCCACGATCAGCAGCACCAGCTCGCGCACCGCCACGTCCACCGGCAGCTGCGGGTCGCCGAACTCCGACAGCGCCGCGTGCAGCGAGGCCAGCAGCCCGTTGTCCGGAAGCAGAGGGCTGTCATCGACCCCTGCGACCGTCACGTGCACCACCTGCCGTGCCCCGTCCGACAGCCGCTGCGCGCCGGCCCGGCCGATGCCCGCGTAGGACCGCGCGAAGTCCTCGTAGTCCGGCACCGACACCAGCCGGTCCAGCGCGGTCAGCGCCAACGGGATGTTGGACCGCGCCAGCTCCGGCGGATCCGGGTCCGCGCCGCCGGTGCCGGCCACCGGGTTCGTCACCGCGCTGACCCCCAGCGGCCGGGTCGTCAGCTGCGTGACCTGGCCGGCCTCCACGTCGCCGGAACGGCCGAGGCCCACGCGATAGCGGGCCCTGACATTCTCGGTGCCGGTGGGCAGGCGCGCGCCGGTCACCCCGTCGCCGAAGGTCACGACCGTCTTGCCGTCGCTGGCCGTGGAAGTGGTGTAGATCCGTTCGGCGGGGCCGTGTCCGGCGAAGCTGTCCACCTCCGTCCACAGCACCCCGTTCACCCGCACCTGGAGCGTGCTGGCCGCGCCGGACGGCGTGGTGCCCGCCGGCAGCCAGGTCAGCGGCGCCTGCCAGAGCTTGAAGGTCTGGTTCGGGGTGCCGGCGTTGCCGCTGCCGATCGGGTCGTCGCGGCTGGCGCCCTGGGTCGCCGCGGCCACGTTGCCGTAGATCTGCACCGTGGCGCGCTTGTAGGTGTAGGCCAGGGCGGAGGCCAGTGTCAGGGTCGTGCGAACGGTGTCGCCGGGCAGGCTCGGATCGACGGTCTGGTCGACGCCGGCCACCATGGCCAGCTCCGCGCCGGTGACGCCGGGGGTGTTCGGGATGTCGGTGCGCTCGCCGGAGACCGCGATCAGCCGGCCCGGCGTGATACCGGTGTAGAGCTGCGCGAGCTCGATCTTGGAGCCCTGGACGTCGTCCGGCACCGGCTCGGTGGCCAGTGCCAGCGCCTCGCCGCGGGCGTAGACCGTGGTGTCGCGGATCTGGGCCAGGTTGACGTCGGTGTCGTCCAGCCAGTCGTCGTCCAGGTCCAGCTGGGTGACTTTGCCGGCGATCCCGAAGTCGGCGCGGGCCTGCACCCGCACGGCCGTGACCCGGGTGATCACCCGGGCCAGCGAGGTGCCGGCCGGGTCCGGCCGCATCGCCGCCGCCGACATCGCGGACACCGCGCGGGACACCTGCCCGGTCGGGCCGGCCGCGGCCACCAGGCCGGCGGCCAGCGCCGCCGCGGCCTGCTTGCTCGGCCGGTCGATCACCACCCAGCTGCCGACCGCGATGCCGTCGTAGGTCGAGTCCAGCCAGATCCGGTTCTTCGACGGCGTCGAGGACGGCGTGGTCAGGGCGACGCTGACGGTCTGCGTGCTGGCGCCGCTCGCGGCGCGCGAGGCGGCGACCGAGATGCCGTCGAGCAGCGAGGTGGCCGGCTTGTCGCCCGGGGCGAGCTGGAACTCCTTGGTGTCGCTGCTCTGGCCGCTGGTGACGAGGACGTGCACCTTGCCGTCGGCGCCGACGGTCGTGCCGTCGTCCTCGACCGGCAGGCCGACGAACACGGTCCAGCCGTCGAACTGGTCCTGGTAGGCGACCAGCAGGCCCGCCTCGTGCGCAGGGGCCGGGGCGGCGTCGGGGGTCGGGCCCGAGCCCTGACCGGAGCCCTGACCCGACGTCTGCGCGGCTGCGGTCTGCAGGGTGGTCTGCACGGTGGTCTGCGCCGGTGTCTGCGCTGCGGCAGCTTCGTGGTGCCCCGGCAGGTGCAGGTGCCAGGCCGCTGATTCGTGAGCCGATGCCGTTGGTGCCTCGGACGTCGCAGGGGTCTGGGTCGGGGCGCTTGGTGCGGCCGGTGCAGTCGGCGTGTGGGGCGGCGTCTGCCCCGGCGTCGGATAGCTGGTCACCGTCACCGACATCGGCCCCACCTGCCGGGTGGTGGTCGCGGTCGGCAGGTCGAGGGTGGCGGTGTTGGGCCCGCCCTCCAGGTAGGTGAAGTCGGCCTGCTTCTGGACCGTGCCCGTGCTGGCGTCGTAGCTCAGCAGGAGACTGATTTCCTTGGTGCCGGCCAGCGGCCAGTCCGTGTAGCCGTTGACCTGCCCGCTGTGCGGGTCGAGGTTCGCGACCAATGGCGCGGTCGCCCCGAACGGCGTCGCCACGACGCGCATCGCCTGCAACTGCTGCAACGCCGACGGCGCGCTCACCGACGTGTGCTGCCAGGCTTGGTAGAGCCCTGAGCTGACCTGCGGATCCAGCGCGGCGAGCAGCTGCGGGCCGAGGTCGGAGCCGATCGCGTACAGCGATCTCGGGTCCAGCGGCAGGTCGCGGGCCGACGGCGGCGGCGGGTTCGGCGTGGTGTGCAGCGCGGCGAAGATGCCGGCCAGACCCGCCAGCGCCGGATCGCCGGAACCCTGCCCGGTCCCGCTGCTCGCAGGCTGCGGCGGCTCCAGGGCCAGACCCCGGTCGCGCAGGCCGGCCAACTCGTCGACCCAGGCGCGCAGCCAGTCGCTGACCTTCGGATACTGCTGGGCCAGGACCAGCGTCTCCACCGCACGCTGCCGGACTTGCTCGCACGCGGCCGCCAAATCCGCCGGCGAGGTGAAGCCGCCGGTCGGGTTCAACGTCGCCTGCAACACCTCGGCGTCGAAGCGGGCCGCCAGCGCGCTGAACGGCGGGACCTTCGGGACGGGGGCCGGGCTGGGCGGCTCGCTCACCAGCCCCAGACAGTTCTGCAGCTCGGATGTCAGATCCTTGAGGTTCGGCTGCGCCGGGCCGGGCAGCCCGACCACCGTGATCGCGTTCGCCTGGTCGATCGTGACGCCGGGTACCTGAAGCAGGATCCGCTGGTTCTGCGCGGCCTTGTCGGAGCTGAAGACGAACAGCAGCTGGTCGCCGGCCTTGACGTTGTTGGCGGTGCCGGACAGGAAGATCTGCGCGCGCTTCTGTGCCTCGGCGGCCGTGAGCTGGTACGGCAGCCGGGTCAGCACGCTGAGTTGGTTCAGCGAGGACCGGGCTGTCAGGTTGTCGCCGATCTCGAAGTACTGTGAGTCGTGCCCCGGGATCGGCACGCTCTGCGCGCGCGTGCCGGCCGGCAGCAGCGCCACCGTGTCGCCGCCGGGGTTCTGCGGCGGGTCGATGGTGAAGGCCAGCGCCGTCCCGCCGGCCACCCCCGGCCGCGGCCGGTAGCCGACCAGGCCGCCGAGCATCTGGATCGAGGCGTTCTGCGTCGCAGTGCGCAGATACCCCTCGTCCGCGATCCGTTCGGAGTAGAAGCTGAGCAGGTCCCCGAGCACGGCCCAGGCGTCGAGCAAGGCGATCGCCGGGTCGTCGGTGCTGCGGACGGTCAGCTTGGACAGCGCCGGATACGCCGGGCTGGACAGCCGGGCCCGCAACGAGGACAGGAACTGGCCGTGCGTGCCGACCCGGAAGGTCAGCGCGCTCTGTCCCGGCGGGTTGAAGACCGCGGCCGGTGTCTCCAGCGCGGTTCCGGTGCGGCAGCCGGCGCAGCCGCAGTTCGTCGGACAGCCGGACGACGACGTCATGGTGTCCCCTCCTTCACTTTCCGCCGGTGAGAGTCAGCCGCAGGCGGCCGTTCTCGGGCCGGTCGGCGTCGTTGTCGCACTGCGCGATCTCCAGCGGCCCCATCGGCAGCACCCCCGTCGCCAGCGCGCCCTGATCGGGCTCGAACATCCGCTTGAGCAGCGTCACCTGCGCGCTCACCACACCCGGCAGCCCGGCGACGACCGCCGTCAGGCTGCTGACTCGCACCGGGTCGCCGAAGGCCAGCGCGGCGGAGCTGAAGAACGCCGGCGAGCCGTCGGGACGCGTGCCGGTGCCCAGCACGCGGCGGATCAGCGCCAGCAGGTGGCCCTTCTGGTAACCCGTGGCCACGCACACCGAGATCGCGAGGTCCAGCGGGACCAGGTCCGCGCCGCCGACGCTCAGGTCGTGGCCGATCCTGCGGTAGTTCCGCAACGTGCGCTCCACCGTGGCCAGCAGCCGCTGCGACGGCGTCTCGCCGACCGCCGGCTCGATCGCGACGTGCGCCTCCTGCCCGGCGCCGGTCCAGCGGATCTCGGCGGCGGCGCGCTCCACCCCCGGCACCGCGGCGGCCAGCTCGGCGTAGTCCGCGGCGGTGACCGCACGCAGTCGGATGTCGCGCGGCGCCAGCGGAGCCTGCTGCCGTACCTGGTCCAGGGGCTCCGGATCGGTGCCGCCGACCGCCGGCAGCGGGTTGCGCACCGCGAGCACGGCCTCCGGGTCCGGCTGGTTGCGCTTCGAGCGCGCCGTGGCGGTCTTGGCCGCATCAGGGGGCTGAGGAGGGCAGACGATCAGATGGTTGATCGCCTCGGCGCCGACGTTGCCCTCGCGGCCGTTGCCCACGCGGTACGCCACCAGCAGTGTGTCCCCGGCCGGGGGCGGCGCGCCGTGCACGCCGTCGCCGAAGCGCAGCGTGAGGCGTCCATCGTCGCCGGTCTCGCCGACGTAGTTGCGGTCGGTCGGACCGGAGGAGAGCAGGTCCCGCTCGGGCAGCCACGGGGTCTCGCCGGCGGTCGCGGCGGTCGCCGAGGCCTCGGGGAGCGCGGCGCGCGGGTCCTGGACCGTGGCGATCGAGGCCGGGCCGAACAGCCGCGGGTCGTGGACGTCGAGCCCTTCGGCGTAGACGCCGCCCCAGCTGTGGGTGATCTCGTATTCGACATCCGGGCCGAGGACGGTGCCGCCGTCGGCGCGGTGGATCAGGATCTCCAGGCGGCAGATCTTGTCGGCCAGCAGGTGCCGGCTGCGCGCGAGCAGTTCTTGCAGAGCCCGGGCGGGATGGTGCTGGAGGTGCAGCTTCTCGATCACCTCGGCGCCGAAGAGCACGATCAGCTCATTGATCTGGTCGCGGGTGGGACCGTCTCCGGCGCGGGCGTTGAGCCACAGCTGTTGGATGAAGTCCTGGACGCGGCCCGGCAGCGCGGCCAGCAGCGTCGCCTGGCCCTCGGCGATCGTGTCAGGGGTCGGATAAGCGACTGCCTGGGTCACCGGCGCGTAGCGCAGCGTCGGGGTGAACTTCACCGCTATCGCCGGGTAGGTGACCTGCGCCAGCAGCGTCTCCAGCACCGCGGCCTGCGATCCCGCGTCCGGCGGTTCGACCTGCTCGGTGGTCAGGTCCGGGGCCAGGATGATCGTCAGCCCGGCGCGCAGGACCTCGTCCGGCCCGACCGCCACGCGCAGGTCGCGGACCTGGTCGGGGGAGAGCTGGACGCCCTTGCGCGCGGCGTCCAGCAGGTCGTGGATGGCCTGGACCGGGGCGTTGCCGCTCTGCGGGTCCGCGCAGCCGAACACAGGAGGCTGACATCCGTCTGCGACCGCCCGGTCCGGCGGGATCGCGAACTGCTCGGGGCCGCCGCCGCAGAACGTGATCGAGCGGCCGTGGTCGACCAGCATGACGTTGCCGCGCGCGACGCTGACGTCGGTCAGCAGCGCGCAGTCCGGGCCGCCGATCGCGGACAGGCACAGCGGGAAGGTCAGCGCGTCCTGGTCGTCCCAGGTCACCTCGACGACAGGCTGCTGATACAGCGGGTCGATCCCGGGCGTCACCGAGGTCAGCCGGATGGCCTGGCGGTGCGTCGGGTCGGCGTCGGCCGCGGCCCCGGTCTGTGGGCCCAGCACTTCCTCCAGCAGCAGGATGTGGCCCGGCGTGAGGTTCAGCTCGCGCGGCCGGTTCTCCTCGCCGTCCTTGCCGCCGGCCCAGGTGTCGACCAGCGTCGCCGAGGTCGCTCCGGTCGGCAGCGAGCACTGTTCCTCGCCCCAGGTCCAGAACGAGATGGTGTTGCGCGCCGGGTGCAGCGTCAGGTGATGCGGCGCCAGCGGCTCGAAGACCTCGATGCCGACGTTCGGCGGCAGGGTGTTGAGCCGGTCGTCGTCGAGCACCACCGGCAGATCGGGCCGGTCCTGGACCTGGAGCCGGCTGGTGTCGATCGCGGCGAAGCGGAACGTGCCCGGCGGCAGGTCGGTCGGGGCGGCGGCCTCGACCACGACGAAGGTGCGGGAGTTGCAGCCGTCGTGCATCGCGTAGTCGATGAGCCGGACGTGGCGGCGCACCGAGGTGCGCAGCCGGGCGGTGGCCAGGTAGGCCTCGGTGGCCACCGCGTCCTGCTCGTAGCTGAGCTGGTCGCCGACGTAGGCCAGCACCTCGACCAGCGTGACGCCGAGGTCCGGGGCGTGCCGCTCGATCCAGTCCGGGACGGTCAGCGACATCCGGTCCAGCAGCTGCTGCCGGATCGAGTTGTAGTCGCGGGTGGTGTAGTCGATGGCCGGCTGCGGGTGTACCGCCGGCGGGCAGGCTTCGGTCTCGGCGCAGTCGAAGTCGGTCGGGCAGGACTGCCGGAAACTGAAGTCCGCGGAGTTGTAGCGCGGGTCGAAGCCCGGGTAGGGCGCGGTGCCGGGGTGGCCGTCGGGATCGGTCTGGACGATCGACATGGTGTAGGTCGAGCCGTCGCCGGGGCGGTCCACCTCGACCACGATCTCGTCGTCCACCTCCGGGTCGTCGGCGCGCTCGATCTGGACGTCCAGCACCCGGATGCCGGTGACGCGGCGGCCGCCGTCGATGCGGATGTTGCTCGGGTCCAGATCGGCGGGCGCCTTGCCCAGCATCAGGACACTGAGGACGCGGCCGGTGTCGTCGACCTCGACGCCGTCCAGGCCCATCCGCCGCTCCTGGCGGACCTTGGCCCGGCGGGTGTCGCTCAGGCACTGCTGGTCCGGCGCCCCGGTTCCGGTTCCGTTCATCACGGTCATGGCGTGCTCCCCGTGCTGCTGCCGGTCGGGCTGGCGACGAACACCTCCGTGGCCACCGTGCCGGTCGGGCGGATCAGATAGCTGAGATCGACCTGGACCGTGCTGTCGGAGCTGGTCACGGCCAGGGAGAAGATCTCGATGACGTCGCCGAGCCAGCGCTGGAGCGCGGCCTGGACCGACAGCGTCAGGGCCGAGGCCAGCTCCGGGCTGTTCGGCGAGAAGACCAGGTCCAGCAGGCCGCAGCCGTAGTCCGGGCGCATCACGCGCTCGCCGGGGGAGGTGAACAGCAGCTGCTCGATCATCTCCCGGACGTGGTCGTCGTAGCCGGACTCGGCGGTGCGGCCGCGGCGGTCCACCCGGAAGGGGAAGGCGATGTCCAGGCGGGGCGCGGTGGTCGGCGGCGAGGGCAGGGAGATCATCGGCGGG
>NZ_JAACYW010000304.1 GCF_015356825.1 Catenulispora rubra
CCCCCGGCCCCCAGCCCGCGCCGGGCCCGTGGGGTCCCGGCCCCGGCCAGCCGCCGTACCCGCCGGGGCCGCAGCCCTACTTCCCGCAGCAGGGCCCGCCGCCCAGCAAGGGCAACGGCGGCAAGACCGCCGCGATCATCATCGCGGCCGTCGTCGCGGTCGCGGCGGTGGTGTCGCTGGTCGTGGTGGCCACCCGGGGCAACAACGGGTCGTCCGACACCATCAACAACGCCGCGAAGTCCTCGACCTCCGGGACGACGAGCGGGCCGACGTCGGTGCCCGGGACCAACTTCCCCACCGGGTCGACGTCCGGTTCCAGCAACTCCGCGCCGACCGCCACCGCGAGCAGCACCTCCAGCGACGCCACCACCGCCGACTCGGCCACCACCACGGACTCGCCGCCGGCGCTGACCTCCAAGCCGTTCGACCCGACGGTGCTCAACGCGTTCCAGACCGACAAGACGCCGCTGGACGTGAACTCGCTCGTGCCGCAGGACTTCACCGACGACAAGGGCGTGCACTACTCGCTCAAGGCCGGCAGCGTGCAGCCCTGCGTGCAGACCGACATGTCCAACAACATGCAGGACATCCTGACCTCCAACAGCTGCAGCAAGGAGATCGCGGCCGCCTACGTCGACGACAGCGGCCAGTACCTGGTCTCGGTCAAGGTCCTGCCGCTGCCCGACCAGCACACCGCGACCACCGTCTACAACGACCTCGCGCAGCAGTCCGCCGCCGACTTCGGCATCTGGTGCCCGGCGAGCGGCGCCGGCTCCAACGCCTGCCAGGGCGACTACCAGTCCGCGACCATCAAGCAGTACCGCGAGCAGCAGCACCGCTACATCATCCTGTCGGTGGCGCTGGCCGTGAACCACTCGCAGTCCACGGAGATCACGCCGTGGCTGGACGCCGCCGCGAAGAAGGCCGTGGACACCTCCGGCCCGTTCAACTGGTCCGGGAACCAGTAGACGCCAGACATCTGAGGCCCCTGCGAATCACATTCGCAGGGGCCTCAATCACGCACACGAATCAGCAGACGCCGCAAGCGTTCTCGTTCTCCGCCTCGGCCTGCGCCGACACCGCCGGCTTGCCGATCGACGGCATCCCCAGCGCCACCGCCGACGCCCGCCGCTCCGCCTCCGGCTGCTCCTGCCGAGCCTGCCAGGCGTCACCGGACCGCGTACGTCGCAGAGTCTTGATGGCGCTGCCACCCTCGGGCCCGTCGGCGTTCAAGTGGTGCGGCGCGGCGTACGTGATCTCTACCGACACCATGTCCCCGGGACGCGGCAGGTCGGCAGCCGCAGTGTCACCCACCGCAAAGTGAACCAGCCGATTGTCCGGAGCCCGCCCCGACATCCGCCGCGTCTCCCCGTTCTTGCGCCCCTCGCCCTCGGCGACCAGCAGCTCGACGGTCCGCCCGACCTGCTTCTTGTTCTCCTCCCAGGAGATCTCCTCCTGCAGCGCGACCAACCGCTCGTACCGCGCCTGCACGACCTCCTTGGGCACCTGCCCCTCCATCGTGGCCGCGGGCGTCCCGGGCCGCTTGGAGTACTGGAACGTGAACGCGGCCGAGAAGCGCGCCTCGCGCACCACGTGCAACGTCTGCTCGAAGTCCTCCTCGGTCTCCCCGGGGAAGCCGACGATGATGTCGGTGGTGATCGCCGCGTCCGGCATCGCCGCGCGCACCCGCTCGATGATGCCCAGGTAGCGGTCCTGCCGATAGGAGCGGCGCATCGCGCGCAGCACCGTGTCCGAGCCGGACTGCAACGGCATGTGCAGCTGCGGCATGACGTTCGGCGTCTCGGCCATCGCCGCGATCACGTCGTCGGTGAAGTCCCGCGGATGCGGCGAGGTGAAGCGCACCCGCTCCAGACCCTCGATCTGCCCGCACGCGCGCAGCAGCTTCGCGAACGCCTCCCGATCGCCGAACTCGGACCCGTACGCGTTGACGTTCTGCCCCAGCAGCGTCACCTCGCACACGCCCTCGGCGACCAGCGCCTCGATCTCGGACAGGATCTCCCCGGGCCGCCGGTCCTTTTCCTTGCCGCGCAACGCGGGCACGATGCAGAAGGTGCAGGTGTTGTTGCACCCGACGGAAACGCTGACCCACGCCGCGTACGCCGACTCCCGCCGCGTCGGCAGCGTGGAGGGGAACACGTCCAGCGACTCCAGGATCTCCACCTGGGCCTCGTCCTGCACCCGGGCCCGCTCCAGCAACACCGGCAACGACCCGATGTTGTGCGTCCCGAACACCACGTCCACCCACGGCGCCCGCCGCGTGATCTCCCCGCGGTCCTTCTGCGCCAGACACCCCCCGACCGCGATCCGCATCCCCGGCCGCCCCGCCTTCACCGAGGCCAGATGCCCCAGGTTCCCGTAGAGCCGGTTGTCGGCGTTCTCCCGCACCGCGCAGGTGTTGAGCACCACCACGTCCGCCTCGGCGGCGCCGTCCTCCGCCCGCACATAGCCGGCGCCTTCGAGCAGGCCGGACAATCGCTCGGAGTCGTGGACGTTCATCTGGCAGCCGTAGGTGCGGACGATGTAGGTCTTGTCGGTCGCGGTGTCGGGCATGCCTACCAGGATAGGCGCTGCGCAAGTGTGGACAGGCCGACATTCGCCGCGTACGGCTACTTGGCCGCGAAGCCCCCGTAGAACACGGCCAGTCCCCCGGCAGCGAACAGGCCGGCGATGATCCAGAACCGGATCGTCACGTTGACCTCGCTCCAGCCGAGCATCTCGAAGTGGTGGTGGATCGGCGCGATCTTGAAGACCCGTTTGCCGTTCCGCATCTTGTACGACGCCACCTGGATCACCACCGACATCAGCTCGGTCACGAACAGGCCGCCGATGATCAGGGCGAGCAGTTCGGTGCGGGAGCAGATGGCCAGGCCGGCGAACGCTCCGCCGAGCGCCAGGGACCCGGTGTCGCCCATGAAGATCTTGGCCGGGGTGGCGTTCCACCACAGGAAGCCGAAGCACGCCCCGACCAGGGCGGCGCCCACGACCGCCAGGTCCAGGGGGTCGCGGACCTGGTAGCAGCCGCCGTGCGCGGTCAGGCCGCAGGGCTGGCCGTACTGCCAGATGCCGATCACCGTGTACGCGCCGAACGCCAGCACCGAGGCGCCGGCAGCGAGGCCGTCCTGGCCGTCGGTGACGTTGACCGCGTTGGACCAGCCGGCGGTCATGAGGTAGCACCACCCGACGAACAGGATCGGGCCGAGGCCGAGCCAGCTGATGTCGTGCAGGAAGGACACGTGGTCGCTGGCCGGGGTGAGCCCCAGGGAGTTGCGGAACCGCAGCGCCAGCACGGCGAAGGCGACGGTCACCGTGCACTGGCCGACCAGTTTCGCCTTGGCCCGCAGTCCGAGCGACCGGCTCCGGTTGATCTTGATGAAGTCGTCGACGAACCCGACCGCCCCCATCCCGGTCATCAGCAGCAGCACCAGCAGCGCCGAGGCCGTCGGCGTCTTCACGATGATCGCCTTGGTGAGGAAGTACCCGACCAGCACCGAGAGCACGATCACCGTGCCGCCCATGGTCGGCGTTCCCCGCTTGACCAGATGCGTCTGCAGGCCGTCCGACCGGACTTCCTGGCCGTAGCCCCGCTTCTTGAAGAACCCGATCGCGACCGGCGTGCCCAGCAGCGAACATATCAACGCGATGGACATGGCGTAGAGCACCGATCGCATCACGGTGTGGGTCCTCCAACGGGCTGTGCGTTCAGGGGGAAGAACGACGGCGTCCACGCAGACTTTCCGCGTCACACGGCAGGGCAGGCTTGGTGAAGAACGCCGACCATCACGCAGTTTTCGCCGGGCTGACGGAAGTCATAGTACGCAGTCCCGGAGCAGTGCCGTCGGCATGGGTCTGACTAGCCGATGAGCGTTCGAGACGCGGTCACGAAGCAGCAGCCTGAGCTCTCAGCGCGATCGAGGTCCTCAGCGCCGACGTTGAGCTGCGCCGGTTCAGGAAACCGCCTGATTCCGCTCGAAGAAGATCCAATATTGCTGGAGATGCGGCGGAATCTCCGTCCCGGCGTACGGCGTCCGCTCGACGAACCCCCGCGACCGGTATAGCCGCTGGGCGTCCGCCATGAAGCGGACCGTGTCGAGGCGCACGGTACGTGCCTGCATGCGCTGCGCCTCTTCGAGCAGGCGGTCGAGAAGCTGCGAGCCGACGTGCCGGCCGCGGCACTCGGGCACCACGTACATCCGCTTCACCTCGACGACGCCGGGCTCCAGCGTGCGCAGACCGGCCACGCCCACCAGCCTGCCGGCCGCGTCCTGGGCCATGTCCTGGGCCACGAACAGGGCTTTGGACGCGTCGCGGTACTTCTCCAGCGAGTCGCGCAGGCCCGAGACGTCGGTCGGGGAGTCCTCGACGCCGAAGGTCTCGTGGAGCTCCCGCAGAGCCGTGGTCATGTAGTCCACCAGCAGCTTGGTGATCTCCCCGGCCTCGGCGGGGAGGTCGGCGCGGCGGATGACGATCGTCATGGGATGGACAATAGCCGGTATGGCACCGGCACCCCATCTGAACCCGGACGCACTCCAGACCCTCCACCAGACGATCGCGGCCCGCGTCGGGCGCGCCGAGCTGCCCGGCGTGGTGACGCTCGTGGCCCGGGTCGGCGACGACGGCTCCGAGCAGGTCGACGTCGGCGTGTTCGGCGAGACCGGCCTCGGCTCCGGCGACCCGATGCGCCGCGACACCCCCTTCCGCATCACCTCGATGACCAAGCCGGTCGTCGCCGCCGCGGTCCTGGCCCTGGTCGACGCCGGCCGGCTGGAGCTCGACGCCCCGGTCGACGGCCTGCTCCCGGAGCTCGCCGACCGCAGGGTCCTGACCCGCCTGGACGGCCCGCTCGACAAGACCGTCCCGGCCGAGCGCCCGATCACCGTCCGCGATCTGCTGACCTTCCGCCTCGGATTCGGCATGACCGGCGGGCCGCCGGACATCAACCCGCCGTATCCGATCAACCTGGCCGCCGAGGAGCGCGACCTGGTCCTCGCGCAGCCGGAACCGCGCACGCCGCTCGCCCCCGACGAGTGGATCCGCCGGTTCGGCGAGCTCCCGCTGATGGACCAGCCCGGCACCCGGTGGCGCTACAACGTCGGCTCGCTCGTCCAGGGCGTCCTGCTCGCCCGCGCCGCCGAAGCGCCGCTCGACGACGTCGTCAGGGAACTGATTCTCGCCCCGCTGGGCATGGCCGACACCGGTTTCAGCGTCCCCGAGGAGCAGGCGCGCAGGCTCCCCGCCTGGTACTTCACCGACTCCCCCGCCGGGACGCCGACCCGGCAGCCAGCCGACCCCTGGCAGACCTGGGCCGCCCCCGCCGTCTTCCCCTCCGGCGCGGCGGGCCTGATCAGCACGGCCGACGACTACTACGCCTTCGCCCGCATGCTGTTGCGCCACGGCACGCACGAAGGCCGCCAGGTCCTCTCGCCGGAATCGGTCGAGCTGATGACGACCGACCAGCTGACCCCGGAGCAGGTCGCCGAGGCGCCGTTCCCCCTAGACGGCGCCGGCTGGGGCACGGGCGTGTCCGTCACCGCCGAAGGCCGCTACGGCTGGGACGGCGGCTGGGGCACCTTCTGGGCCAACCACCCGCGGCTCGGCCTCTGCGCGATCTTCATGTCGCAGACCACTGACGCGATCTTCAACGGCACCACCGCCGAGTTCGACGCCCTCGCGGCCCAAGCCGCCGCCTGAGGATCCCACAAGGAGCCAAGGAGCCCTCGATGAGCACGAGCACCCCCGTCATCACCGAGACCGACGTCAAAGCCGCCGCCGACCGCATCGCCGGCCGGGTACGCCGGGTCGCCGTCACCCGCGCCGACCCCGGCATCGTCCCGGCCGCCGCCGAGGTGTGGCTGGCCTGCGAGTTCATGCAGCACGCCGGCTCGTTCAAAGCCCGCGGCGCCCTCAACCACGCCCTGCACCACCTCGAGAACGGCACCATGCCGCGCGAGGGCGTGGCCATCGCCTCCGGCGGCAACGCCGCGATCGCCGCCGCGTGGGCCGGCCGCGCCGCCGGCATCAAGGTCACCGTCTTCGTCCCGGAGACCGCGCCGACCGTGAAGGTCGCCAAGCTCCGCGCCCTCGGCGCCGACGTACGCCTGGAAGGCACCGCCTACGCGCACGCGCTGGAAGCCTCCATCAAGCACGCCGAGGCCACCGGAGCCCTGCTCTCCCACGCCTATGACAACCCCCTGATCGCCGCCGGCGCCGGAACCTGCGCCGCCGAGATCCGCGAACAGGCCCCCGACCTCGACACCGTCATGGTCGCGGTCGGAGGCGGCGGCCTGTTCGCCGGCACCGCCGCCGCCATGTTCCCGCACAACGTCCGCGTCGTCGCCGTCGAACCCGAGAACTGCCGAGCCCTCAACGCCGCCCTGGAAGCCGGCGGCCCGACCGACGTCGACGTGCACTCCGTCGCCGCCGACTCCCTCGGCGCCCGCCGCGTCTCAGAGACGGCCCACCGCCTGGCGACCAACCCCCTCGCCACCTCGGTCCTGGTCACCGACGAGCAGATCACCGCAGCGCGCGCCGCCCTGTGGGAGGACCGCCGAGTGCTGGTGGAGCACGGCGCCGCAGCCGCGTTGGCCGCCCTGGTGTCCGGACGGTACTCCCCCGGCGAGGGCGAACGGATCGCCGTCGTGCTCTGTGGCGCGAACACCGATCCGTCCGACCTGACGCACTGAACCCTTACTGAGCCATTACTGCACCACCGACCAAACGAACGTCGCGGTGCCGGAGACGCCCACGCTGTCCTTGGCCGTCACGGTCACGGTGTAGGTCCCCAGCGTGGTTCCGTTGCCGGAGATGGTGCCGTTGTTGCTGATGGAGATGCCCGGGGGCAGTCCGGTTGCCGTGTAGCTGAGTGTCTGCGCGCTGTTCGAGTCCACGGCCTGCATGGCGAAGGACACTCCCGCGCCCTTCGGGCTGCTGTAGCCGAAGGGGTTGACCACGCCGACTGTCTCCGCGCCCGGGACGCCGGAGTTCGGTGTCACGTTGGCGCTGACTGCGGTGTTCGCCGTCGACACCCCCGCGTAGGAGGCGCCGGCGGCGACCTGGCCGGTCAGTGTGTTGGCCAGCGAGGTGGAGCCGGTCAGCGGCAGGCTGTTGGAGGCGTCCCCGACCCGGATCGCGTACGTCCCGGCTTGCGCCTCCCACTGGTTGTCCGTACCGGACCAGGAGGCCAGGTTGTGGACCGTGAGCGGGAAGCTGACCTGTGCGCTCTGCCCCGGGTTGAGCATGACGCGCTGGAACCCGGCCAGCTGGTTCGGCGGGTCCTGGCTGGCTGCCGGATCGCCGACGTACAGCTGCGCCACCTCGGCCCCGGCCACCGATCCGGTGTTGGTGACCGTGGCGGTGACTGTGGCCTGGCCGTTGGCGTTGAACCCGCCGACCGCCAAGTTGGAGAAGGCAAACCTGGTGTAGGACAAGCCGAACCCGAACGGGAACGCCGGGGTGATGTTCTGCGACTGGTACCAGCGATACCCGATGTTCACACCCTCGCTGTAGATCGGCCCGGTCGGCGTCCCCGGCCACTGCGCCGTGGTCTGCGCCGGAACCTGCGACAACGACGACGGGAACGTCACCGGCAACTTGCCCGACGGGTTCACCGTCCCGAAGATCAGCGAGGCCACCGCCGCGCCGGTCTCCTGGCCGCCGTACCAGTTCTCGAACACCCCGGCCACCGAGTTCAGCCACGGCATGACCACCGGCGAGCCGCTGTTGATCACCACGATCGTGTTCGGGTTCACCGCAGCCACATCCGAGATCATCGTCTCGTCGGCGGCTGACACGTCGAGCGTCTTCAGATCGCTCTCTTCACCCTCAGGAGCGCTGACGAAGACGATCGCATACGTCGCAGCCTGCGCCGCAGCCACGGCCTGCGGGATGTTGGTCGTCCCGTTGTCGTCGCCAGGCGTGTACGTGACCTTGACGTTCGGCCCGACCGCATTCTGGATCCCGGTGACCGGCCAGACCGTGTTCGAGCTGTCGACCCCGCCGCTGCCGCCGCCGGCGAGCTCGACTGCGGCACCGCCGTCAGTCCCGAGCACCGCGATGCTCTTCGCAGTGCCCGGATTCGGGTTCAGCGGCAGGATCCCGTTGTTCTTCAACAGAACCGTGCCTTCCTGACCGAGTTGCAGTGCGGTCTGTTGGTGCGCCGCCGTGGTCACCGTGTTGGACAGGGAACCGCTGGCCGGGTTGTCGAACATGCCGAAGGCGAACATCTGGGTCAGGATCCTGGCCACGATGGAGTTCAGCGTGCCCTGGTCGAACTGCCCGGCGGCGAGCGCGTTGCCGAGGTTGGTCGCGTAGGAGTTGAACGGCATCGCGATGTCCAGGCCGCCGTTGGCGTCGGCGACCGCCGGGCCCGCGGCGCCCCAGTCGGAGACCACGAAGCCGCCGTAGTTCGCCTGGGTGTCCAGGCCGTTGCGGAGCATCGAGGCGCTCGCGCACGACGAGGCATTGTTGACCACGGCGTAGGAGCACATGAACGACGCCGGCGCGGACTGCGCGATCGAGTCCTGGAACGGAGCCAGGTACAGCTCCTGCATCGCTTGGTTGCCGACGATCTCGTTGTTGCCGCCGTTCGGGTACTGCTCCTGGTCGTAGGCGGCCACGTGCTTCACATCGGCCATCACGCCCTGGCTCTGCAAACCCTTCACCTCGGCCGAGGTGATCTGCCCGGCCAGGAACGGGTCCTCGCCGTACGTCTCGTAGGTCCGGCCCCAACGCGGGTCGCGCACCACGTTGGATGTCGGGCCGAGCGAGACGTTGGCGCCCTTGCCCGCGAACTCCGCGCCCTTGGCCGTGCCTTCCTGCCCGATCAGCGTCGTGTCCCAGGTGGCCGCGGCCGACTCCCCGTCGGGGAAGGCCGTCACGCCACCGTTGCCGTCGCCGACCCCGGACGGTCCGTCCTCCATGTTGGTCTGCGCGATGCACAGGTTGGGGATGCCTGCGACGTGGCCGATGTAGTTCGTCGTGCCGTCACCGGCGACCAGAGTCAGTTCCTCGGACTGGTTCATGGTGTTGAGGACCTGCTGGACGCGCTGCGCGACCGGCGCGGTGGAGCCGACCCAGGGGCAGACGCCGTTGCCGCCGTTGCCGTTGCCGCCGGTGACCGGCGGCGTGTTGGTCAGGCCGTAGACGTCGAACTCGAGGATCGAGTAGCCCCACTGTGTGGCGCGCGCCGTGCCGTACATGCGGACGTAGCGGTCGGTCGCGGAGACCGGGATCGTCTGGTGGCCGCCGGCCCCGGTGGTCGTGGAGTAGACGTTCGTCCAGGTCGCGTTGTCGTTGGAGACCTGGACCTGGAACGCCGAGGCGTACGCGTTCTCCCACAGGATGCCCACGTTACAGATCTGCTGCTGGCTGCCGAGGTCGACCTCCAGCCACTGCGGGTCGCTGTACGCGCTCTCCCAGCGGGTGCCGGGGTCGCCGTCGGTGGCCGCGAAGGCCAGGTTGCCGGTGGCGGAGTACGTCGAGGACGCCGTGGTCGGCTGGTCCATCGCCAGGTCCTGCGTGCCGCAGTACTGGCCCGGGCCGGGCCCGCCGCCGCCCGATCCCTGCGTGAACGTCAGGAAGTGCAGGTTGAAGCCGTTCGCGTCCTGCTTCACGGTCAGCGTCTGGGCCCCGGCCGGCAGGGTCAGCGTCGCCGTGACGTTGGTCCAGGTCGCGTAGCTCCCGGTGTTGGGGACGGCGACCGAGCCGGTGAGGTTGGCGCCGGAAGCGTTTTCGATGTGCAGCGCGTCGGAGACCCCGTACGGCGACGACACCCGGAAGCTGACGGTGTAGGTGCCGCTGGTGGCCACCTGGACCGTGTAGTTGAACCACTGTCCGGCGTTTGTCCAGCCCATGTCGTAGGGACCGCCGGGCGGACTGGTGTCCTGGGTGTCGCTGGTGTTCTCCAGGTCCACCGAGTCGGTGCGGTAGCCGGTGGCCGTGCCGTTTCCGGCGACCGTGTTGTAGGCGACGCCTTGGCCACCGGTGTCGTAGTTGGCGACCTGAACGGTGCCGGGCACCGGCGCGGGCGTCCCGCCGAACGGCTTGTCACCGCCGCCACCACCGCCTGCGGTGAGGGTGAAGGCCATGTTGTGGAAGTTGAAACCGTTCGAGTCCTGCTTCACCGTCAGCGTCTGGGTGCCGGCTGGCAGGTTCAGGCTGGCAGTGACGGTCGTCCAGGTCTCATAACCGCCGGTGTTGGGAACGGCGACGGAGCCGGTGAGGTTCGCGCCGGAGGAGTCGGCGATGTGGAGAGCGTCGGTCAGGCCGTATGGCGAGGACAGCCTGAAGGCGACGCTGTAGGTGCCGGCGGTGGCGACGCTGACTGTGTAGTTGAACCACTGTCCCGGCGTGGTCCAACCGATGTCGTAGGCACCACCGGCCGGGCTCGTGCCCAGGGTGTCGGCCGTGGCCTCCAGGTCGATCCCGTCGGCGCGGTAGCTGTTCGCCGAGCCGTTGCCGGGGGCCGTGTTGTAGGCGACGCCCTGGCCGCCGGTGTCGTAGTTCGCAGCCTCGACCAGGCCGGGCAGGGCCGCGGGCGTCCCGCCGAACGGGGTGCCGGCGGCGGCGTGCGCCTGGCTGGGCAGGCCGGCCAGCGACGCGGCGAACAACGCGCCGGCCGCCAGCAGGGTCCGGAAAACCGGCCGCTGTCTGGGTGATCTGGACAATCTGGACGATCGCGGTTTGGACGATCCTGGTCTGGACGGTCCTGGTCTGGACGGTCCTGGTCTGGATGTTCGTGGTCGGCCGCGCGCGGCTGTGAGGAGCCTCATTGCAGTCCCTTCAATCCTGGAGACCTCACCGATGGCAGCGGCGTACGGCCGGTGCGTCATCGGTGCGACGTGATCAGGGAGGGCGCCCTCGTTCGGCTTGAATATTGCGCGCGGGTTAACCACTGTCAATGAAGAACCGGTTCCGGAACCGTTCCCGTAACCGGATCCGTTACCGGTTCCGGGGCCTCGAAGAGAGGCCCCGGCAGCTCAGCAACGCTCTGCGATGAGATCACACCTGGGCGACGGTCTGCGCGGCAACCTCAGAAGGCTGAGACAATTCCGCGCGCTTCGCCTGGGGCCGCAACAGGACCAGGGCGGCGATCGCGGCCAGGGCCAGCATTCCCGCGCCGCTGCGGAACGCGAGGTGCAGCGCCTCGACGAAGGAACTGTCCACCGTGTCGCGCAGGACCGGCAGCGCGCGGCTCGCCGTGATCCCGCCGGCGCCGCCGTTCGTGACCGCGGCCACGACCTGGTGCGTGTGCGCGGCGTCGACGCCGTGCGCGTGCAGCTTGTCGTGGAGCAGACCGGTCATCCGGCTGGTCAGGATCGCGCCGAGGGCGGCGATGCCGACCACGCCGCCGACCTCGCGCATGGTGTTCGTGACCGCCGAGGCCATGCCGGCCTTCGGGCCCGGCACGCGTTCGAGCACCGCGACCGAGACCGGCGCGAAGGACAGTCCCATGCCCAGCCCCATGACCGGGAGCGTCCACACATACTGGTCGTAGTGCGCGCCGAGGCCGTAGAGCGACAGTCCGCCCAACGCGATGGCGCACAGTGTCAGGCCGCTGACGAGCGCGGGGCGCGGGCCGAGCCGTCCGGTGACGATGCCGGCCACCGGAGCGGCCACCATGATCGAGGCGGTCGCGGGCAGCGACCCGACGCCGGCCATGGTCGGCGACCAGCCGTAGACGTCCTGCATCAGCAGCGGCAGGAAGAACAGCGCGCCGAACATCCCGAAGCTGACCATGAACCCGCTCATCAGGGCCCCGGTGATGACCCGGTCGCGGAAGAACGACAGGTCCAGCATCGGCGCCGCGCGCGTCGCCTCGATGACGAGGAAGGCGGCCAGCGCAAGCACCGCGAGGGCCGCGGCGCTCAGCACCCGGGCGCTCTCCCAGCCCGAACTCGGCCCCTCGATGAGCGCACTGTATTTGATTTAAACCCAGCCCAGCGCGCCGAAGCCGAGGGCGCCGGTGACCTGGCCGGGGATGTCGAAGCGGTCGCGGCCGTCGTGGAACTCCGGCAGCACCCGCCACCCCACCAGCAGCGCCACGGCGCCGATCGGCACGTTGATCCAGAACACGCTGGACCAGCCGAAGGCGTCGACCAGCGGGCCGCCGACGGCCGGGCCGAGCGCGAGTCCGAGCCCTGAGATGCCGGACCACAGGCCGATGGCGCGGGCCCGCTCGCGCGGGTCGGGGAAGGTGTTGCGGATGATCGACAGGCTGCCCGGGGTCAGCAGCGCCGCGCCCACGGCCTGGAGCATGCGGGCCGCGACGAGCTCGCCGATCGAGCCGGACAGCGCGCAGAGCATCGAGCCGAGCGTGAAGCCGACCACGCCGGTCAGGAAGACGCGCTTGCGGCCGAGGCGATCGCCGAGCGTGCCGCCGGTCAGCAGCAACGCGGCGTAAACCAGGCTGTATCCCTCGACGACCCACTGCAGGCCGGTGACGCCGGCGTGGAGCTGGGAGCCGATCTTCGGCAGAGCGGTGTTGACCACGACGTTGTCGAGCATGGCCATGAACAGCGTGATGCACAGGGTGCCGAGGATCAGGGCTTTGCGACGGGAGGTCGGCTCGCCCGGCGCGGCCGGTGTCGTTGCTGCGGTTGCCGGTGTCGCTGCTGCCTGGCCTGCTGCTGCCGGCGCTTCCGGCGCTTCCGGCGGAGTCCCGTCGTCGGTCCCGCTACGTGTTCGTTCCGGGATGGCCATGATGCCCCCTGTTTCGAGGCGCGGGGCAGCCCGAAGCCGGGCGGAGCCACCGCGCGACGGCTGCCTAACGGCGTTAGGTTCCCACTAACGGCGTTAGACTGCAAGTCTGGGTGCCGACAGCCCTGCTCAGCGGGCACGGCGACAGAAACACGAACAAGACAGACAAGGGGGCCCCGGGTGGCTTCGGCGGACAACGACACGGCGGCCAACGCGGCGGCCAGACCCCCTGCCATCACCCGCGAAGCCCTCACCGCGGCGGGGATGGCGGTGCTGCGCCGCGAGGGCCTGGACGCGCTGTCGATGCGCAAGGTGGCCGCCGAACTGGGCGTCCGCGCGGCGTCGCTGTACTACCACGTGCAGGACAAGGAGCAGCTGCTCGACCTGCTCGCCGACAGCGTGGTCTGGGACGCCCGCAAACTGGCGACCAGCGGAAACTGGGAGAACTGCCTGCGCGAAGCGGCGCACGCCTACTACCGCCACCTGCACGCCAACCGCGACGCCGCGCGCCTGATGGTCGGCCGTCGCACGCCGGGCCCGAACCTGCTGTACGTGCTGGACGTCATGATGGGCCGACTGCACGCTGGCGGCTTCTCCGACGCCGACGCCGCCTGGGCGACGCTCACCATGGCGACGTACGTCCAGGGTTTCGTGCTGCAGGAGCAGTCGCCGAAGCCGCCGCTGAAGGAGAAGCGCGCCGCCGTCGGCCAATACCCGAACATCGCGACGCTCATAGACGTGCTCATGGGCGACGACTCGCAGGAACTGTTCGCGTTCGGGATCGAGCGGATCATCGACGGTCTGCGGACCCGGCTGCTCGCCACGCCCGAAAACCCCTCCGAAAACC
>NZ_JAACYW010000305.1 GCF_015356825.1 Catenulispora rubra
AACCCCGACCCCGCCGCCCGCCGGCCCCGCGAAGCGCACCGTCCCGGACATCGCGATGGACGGCGACCTGCTCACCGCCGTGCTCACCGGCCACACCGACCCGACCCTCGGCGGCTACGGCCAGGACGTCATCGGCGGCACCTCGGTGGCGGCCCCGATGTTCGCCGCGGTGCAGGCCGATGCCGAGCAGGCGGCCGGAGGGGCGCTGGGCTTCGCCAACCCGGCGTTGTACAAGCGGGCCGGCACGAAGCAGTTCACCGACATCGTCAACCACCCGAAGGCCGCGCCGAACTTGATTTCGGCCGTCGTGGACCACGGGATGTTCGGCGACGTGCACGAGGCGCGGCTGTTCAAGCTCGGCTTCGACCACGGCCTGAGCGCCCGCAAGGGCTACGACACCGCGACCGGGCTCGGCTCGCCGACGGCGGCCTACATCACCTCGTTCAAGCCGGCCCCGAGCAAGGGCGGGAGCGGAAAGAAGAAGAAATAGGAGTCACGCAGCAGGGCAGGCGGCCGGTCGGGCGAACGACCGGCCGCCTAACTATTCGCCCGATGGGGTCAAGGCCCGTGACCGGCCGAGCGTGCGCGGGGTTGGGCGACGTGATCGGCCGCGACCCGGCAGCCGATCGCCGTGAACCAGCACCGAACCGCCATTCAAAACCACCATCACAACCACCATCACAACCACCATCGAACCGCGATTGATAGGAGTCGGCCGTGCGCAAGCTCGCCACCCTCGCCGTCCTGACGCTGAGCGCCGGAACCGTCCTCGCCGGCAGCGCCACGTCCGCCAGCGCCGCCATCAACCTCGGCAACCCGGTCCCGGACGACACCACCACCGCCCCGGCCCCGGTCAGCACCGACTTCGCGAACACCTGGTGCGGCGCGCCCTGGCAGTGGAACGGCGCGCAGGCTTGTAGCAACCACCAGGCGCCGGCACCGGCTCAGTAGGCGGATCGCGGAGCGGCACGGGCCCTCGCCGAATGCGGGGGCTCAGAAGCTCAACGCGAGTGCGGAGTTCTGCTGAGATTCGGCCTGCACATCGGTCTGCCGAACAGATGCGCCGGACCGGGCCGCCGCTCGCGATTCCCAGCCTGAACGCGCGCCTGGCATCTTGCCGCTGAGCACGCGCGGCGAGGCCTTGGATGTCGGAGCGGCGGCGGGCAAGCCTGCCGGAACCGGCGCCCCACCTCACCGCGGCAGCCAAGCCTCCGGCGACTCCGCCATCCGCCGCACGTGCGCCGGCAGCTTCCCGCTCAGCACGTGCGCGAGGCTGGTCTCGTCGAGCACCTTGCGCAGGGCGGCGCGGGCCGCGACCCAGACGTCCGACAGGTGCTCGGCGGCGTTGCTGTATTCGGTCTCGTGGGGACGGAGCCCGCGGACTTCCGCCAGGGGGCCGTCGACGGCGCGGATCACCTGGCCGATGGAGATGGCGCTGGCCGGGCGCGCGAGGCTGTAGCCGCCCTCGGCGCCGCGGTGGCTGCGGATCAGGTCGGCGCGGCGCAGCTCGACCAGGATCGACTCCACGAACTTGCGGGGCAGGCCCTGGTGGTCGATCAGGACCGTGGACTTGACCAGGTCCGGACCGTGGGCCGCGAGCTCGAGCATCACCCGGACCGCGTAGTCGGCTTTTGCTGAGATCTGCACGGTGCCGATGCTAACAGCCGGTATACCCACCGGTTCCCTGGGAATTGGGACGTCCGAGGCCTGCGGGGGCTCGCCGGCCGCCGCGCGCCGCCGGTGTGCCGCCGCGCGCCCGCTGGTGCCCCGCCCGGTTCAGGAGCGGACCGCGCGCCGCTTCTCCCCCGCCGCCACCGCCAGGTCCAGCCGATTGCCGACCGGGGGCACCGGGCAGATGAAGTGGTCGCTGAAGGCGCACGGCGGCAGCTGCGCGTGGTTGAAGTCCAGGCGCGTCGTGCCGCTGCCGGATTCCGGGGCGGCGACGGCGAGCTGCCGGAAGCCGAAGGTGTCGGGCCCGTTGGTGGCGTCGCCGAAGGTGACGTCGAACCCGTCGCCGCCCTGCGTCGCCGCGAGCCGGTACTCGACGCCGTCGTGCTCGAAGACGAGGTCGCCGTCCAGCGCCAGCCCACGCTCCTTGCCGTCGGCGTTCAGCACGCGCTCGACGTGGCCGTGGACGTAGGGCTCGTAGCGCGCCTCGAAGACCAGTCCCGGGTCATGGGGGAAGCGCTCGATCCCGGCGAAGCCGCGCCGGTTCTCGGCCTCCGGGTCGTACACCCGCACCGCGAGGGCGCCTTCGCGCACGATCGGCACCAGCTTGCGCCCGTGGTGGAACAGCACGGTCGGATCCGGCGTGAGATCGGGGTTGAGCAGCCGCACGCCGTCGACCGGAACGTCCTCGACCAGCAACGCGTCGGCGGAGGTGGCGGTGACGGCCACGCTCACCCGGTCCGCGTCCGCGGCCCACACACCCGGCAGCCCGTCGATCCGCGTCGCGGCACCATCCTCCAGCCAGTGTGTCGCGATCAGGGCGAGGACCCCGTGCTCGGCGGAGACCGAGGCGTCGCGCTTCTCAGCCCACTGATTCCAGTCCGCCGGTGCGGGGCGGGTCGTCGTGGTCGGCTCCGACTCGGGCATGCTGGACTCTCCCTAGCTTTCCTATGGGCATTGCCTTGGTGGGGGCAACGCCCCGGAAAGCCGGTGGTATTCCGGCGCCGGGGTCACGACGTGCCCATGGTTCGGCCGCGGCGCGTCCCTCCAGATGGTCGCACGCCGCGGCCGAACGGGCTTGGAGCAGTTCAGCTCAGCTCAGATCAGCCCAGATCAACCCAGAGCAGAACAGAGCAGAACAGAGCAGAACAGAGCAGCCGGAACAGCCTCAGCCGTGCGTCACGCAGGCGTTCGCCTTGTTGGACCACAGCCCCTGCACGTCGAACTTGCCGGTGGTCAGCGTCTCGTACGCGTCCAGGTTGACGCACTCGTCGCCGATCTCCCCGTTGGCCGTGTTGTTCCAGCCGTCGGTGGGCCAGAAGTCGGTGACGGTCTCGGCGTACTCGTGGGTCTCGGTGGACTCGATGCCGGAGAGCAGGCGGCCGTCGGTGAGCGTGGTGCACGCCCCGGCGCCCAGGTCCGGCACGTACGGCATGTTGGTGTACGCGAGCTTGCCGTAGCTGGTGCTGGTGAAGTCGTGCCAGGCGCAGAAGCCGCTGTTCGGGAAGCCGTCCGGGTGGGTGCCGGTGGCCGACAGGACGACGTACTGCGCGTTGAGGTTCGGCGCCTGCGTCTTGTTGCCGAAGTGCCCGGCGGCCTTGCTCGCCTCCGCGGCGATCTGCGCCTGCGTGGAGTTCGTCGGCGCGGCCGCGCCGTTGTCGAACCAGACGCCGCCCAGGATCGAGGCGCTGGGGTGCTTCACGAACGTCGCGCTCGACGGGCACGTCGTGGTCCCGACCGGGGCGTTCTCGCAGTACTGCGTGAGGATCGTGCCCCAGGTGTCCTTCGCGCCGAACAGGCCCTTGAACAGGTTCTGCATGTCGGGCGCGACCTTCGCCGGGTCCTTGGACCACTGCGAACCCCAGAAGACGAGGTACACCTTGGGGGTCGGCGACACCACGCCGGACTTGCCGTTGGTCTGCAGCGACAGGGTGTCGGGGCCGGTGACCTGAGGGGTCGCCTTCGCGACCGCGCCCTTGGCGATGGGCTTCGCCCCGAAGTGGCTCACCCCGACGGCCGACGAGGTCGATATCGACATCGTGAAAGCCGTGGCGGCGGCAGCAGTGAGCGCGGCCAGACGGATCGTGCGCATGGGTCTCCTTCGTGGGGTGGCGAGAAACGGCCTGATGGGCCTCACGAAGGAATGTGCTGGAATATCAGACTTCTGTAAATGGAGACTTGAGTAAAGCTCAAGTCAACGGAAACGCCCGCCTGCAAAGGGGATTCCTTGGCTGGCGGGCGCCGCCTTGTTCAGCGTGAGCGAGGCGGTGAAACGCTTAGCGCTCCACACCACCGACCGCGTGGGCGATCTGGTCCATCACCGTCTTGTTGAGGGCCACCGGGCCGCCGAACAGCGTGATGGTCGAGATCTGGCTGTGCATCGACTGCAGCAGACTGGCGTCCGCCGGGGCCAGCCCCGTCGGGGGCGTCAGGATCAGCGGCTCGCCGGCGTTGGCCATGTACGCGCCGCCGGTGAGGGCGTCCGCGAACTGCATGCCCGTGGCCACACCGAACTGCGTCACCGGCATGTCGGCCGCGAAGCGCTTCGCCACTTCCACCGCCGTCGCGTACCGGTCCGCGCCCATCAGGGTGTGGGCCGCGCCGCCGAGGTAGCTGGTCGCCGCGACCGCCGCACCGCCCACCGCGTTGAGGTGGAAGGCCGGGTCGGCGGCGCCGTCCTTGCGCTCGGCGGCGGCGATGTAGGCCTTGGTGTTCGGGTCCAGCGTCTTGCCGTTGGACAGCAGGATCGCGTTGCCCTCGTCGGCGGCGAGCGGGCCGGCGGACAGGGCGTCGGCGAAGTCCTGGCCGGTGGCCACCACGACCTGGTGCGGAGAGCCCATACCCTGCTCCGCGATCTGCAAGGCGGTCCCGTAGCGGTCCTGACCGCCGAAGCGCTGGATGTTGTAGCCCATGCTCTGCAGCTGCTGCTGCACCTTCGGCGAGACGGCCTGGTTGCCGCCGAGGATGTAGACGGTCTTGCCCTGGGGCAGCACCCGGCGGATCTCCGCCGCGGTGGCCCCGTTCAGCGACCCGGGCTCGGTCAGCAGCAGCGGACCGCGGTCCCGCTTGGCCAGCGGCACACCGGCCAGCGCGTCCGGGAAGTTGTCGCCGCGCGCCAGCACGACCGCGTCGGCGATCGCCCGCGGCGTGTTGTCGCCGCCGGCGTTGGACCACTGGCTCTGCGACACCGCGACGCCGGTCGCGTAGCGGTCGCTGCCGGCCAGCCGGGAGACGGCGGTCGGCTGCGCCGGCGGGACGTTCGGCGGGGTCGGGGTGCCGGAGTTGTCGAAGCAGGCTTGGCTGTGGTGGTTCAGGAACTCCGCCATGTAGGCCTGCGCCGCGATCTGGCCGACGCGCTGCTCGGCGCCGATGTAGGAGTTCTCGGCCTGGTCGCCGGGCGTGGTCGCCGGGTTCCACGGCTTGTAGGTCTGGCCGGTGTGGAACCGGCCCTGCAGCTGGAGCTCCGCGGCGTTGTGCGTCGCGGAGTAGTGCACGGCATTGGATGCCGACGGGATGTACGCGCTGACCAGAGCATCGAAGGACCCGTAGTAGGCCGGGAACTGGGTGCCCCAGTCGTTGCCCTGGGGGTAGTTGATCTTCGCAGAATCGGTCGACTCGTAGATCGGCTTGCCATCAGGTGTGCCGATCGCCGGCGTGACATTCGCTGCGGGGTTGCCGGGAACCGGCGCGTATGCGAATGAGGGCGGGTTCATCGTCAGAGCGCTGTAGACGAGGCCGACATTGTGTGTCACCGCCTGCGGCGCGCACTTCCCGGCCAGCGCGAAGGTGCCGACCTGCTGAAGAGACTGGTCGAGCGCCGTCATGTACAGCGGGTGCAAGATGTTGTGGTTCTGCACCGTGCCGTCCTTCTGAACGTTCCAGCCTTGCAGCCACTGGTCCAGCCGACGCCCGTTGATCACTTCCGAGCTGGACAGGTCCGCCTGGGTCGCGGTGTCCGCGATCAGCAGGTCCTCGTTGCGGCGCTGCCAGTTGGCGGCGTTCGGGTGGTTGGGCATCATCGCCACGGCCAACCCGAGCAGCTGCGCCTCGTAGTTGTCCTCTTCGGCCTTGGTGTCGCCGGGGGTGACGTCCATGCCGGACTTGTTGTACTGATACAGCTGCTGGCTGCCCTGGTCCGAGGTCAGGTAGACGTCGTTGCCGGTGATGAGCCGGTTCGCCTCGTCGGCCATCATCCGGGCCACGGCGTCGCGGTCCCACGGCGACAGCTTGTCCCAGACCAGCCAGGCGGCCTGGCCGGTGTAGAACGCCCACAGCGGGGACTGCCAGCTGTTGCCCCACGTGGACACGCCCGCGAGGGAGTTGTTGGCGTAGTAGCGGTGCGCGAGCGCGCGCACCATGGTCGCCGCGCGGTTCTCGGCCTCGTCCGGGGTGATGCCGGAGTCGTACTGGTCCCAGTCGTGCAGCTTCACGGCGGTGGCGATGGACAGCGCCGCCATGCCCGGGAGCCGGAAGCTCTGCTCCGGGACGGCACCGGCGATGTCGAGGTTCAGATAACCGTCGGACGCCACGTTGGTGCCGTTGTTGTACGTGGTGTTGTACCAGGTGGTCGCCAGGTAGCGCGCAGAGTTGCTGAGGATCTGCGCGGTCTGCGTGCTGACCATGTCTGTCGGCGCGCCGCCGGAGAGGGCCGAGGGATTGATGGCCACCACGTCCGAACCGGACGCGGAGACCGTGATGCTCGCGGCTGAGGCGCTGGGCGCCGAGACCATGGTCCCGCCGAAGGCCGCGCCTGCCACCGCGAGACTCGATATGACCGAAATTTCGCGCTTGCGACCCATGTAAGACTCCTTGCGATTTTAAATACCTCGCGGGAGCTTACGCGAACTGCCCCGGGCCTTTGCAGGCTCGGGGCAGTATTTTGAGGCGTAATTTCGTCTACGGACTATGCGGTAGACGACTGGTCTGGTAAGGGCAATCGAGGCGTCAACCGCCTACCCGACCAGGGGCAAGTCAGCGCTCGACTTCGCCGCGGATGAACTTCTCCACCGCGTCGCGGGCCTCGTCGTCGAAGTACTGGACCGGCGGGGACTTCATGAAGTAGGAGGACGCCGACAGGATCGGGCCGCCGATGCCGCGGTCCAGCGCGATCTTCGCGCAGCGCACCGCGTCGATGATGACGCCGGCCGAGTTCGGGGAGTCCCAGACCTCGAGCTTGTACTCCAGGTTCAGCGGGACGTCGCCGAAGGCGCGACCCTCCAGGCGCACGTACGCCCACTTGCGGTCGTCGAGCCACGCGACGTAGTCCGACGGGCCGATGTGCACGTTGCCGGCGCCGAGGTCGTGGGACAGCTGCGAGGTCACGGCCTGGGTCTTGGAGATCTTCTTGGACTCCAGGCGCTCGCGCTCGAGCATGTTCATGAAGTCCATGTTGCCGCCGACGTTCAGCTGCATGGTGCGGTCCAGCACGACGCCGCGGTCCTCGAACAGCTTGGCCAGCACGCGGTGCGTGATGGTCGCGCCGACCTGGGACTTGATGTCGTCGCCGACGATCGGGACGCCGGCCGCCTCGAACTTGTCGGCCCACTCCTTGGTGCCGGCGATGAAGACCGGCAGCGCGTTCACGAACGCCACCTTGGCGTCGATCGCGACCTGCGCGTAGTACTCGACGGCGGACTGCGAGCCCACCGGCAGGTAGCAGACCACGACGTCGGCCTTGGCGGCCTTCAGCGCGGCGACCATGTCGACCGGCTCGGCGTCGGACTCCACGATGGTCTCGCGGTAGTACTTGCCCAGGCCGTCGTTGGTGTGGCCGCGCTGCACGACCACGCCGGTCGGCGGGACGTCGGCGATCTTGATGGTGTTGTTCTCGCTGGCGCCGATGGCGTCGGCGAGGTCCAGGCCGACCTTCTTGGCGTCGACGTCGAACGCGGCGACGAACTCCAGGTCGCTGACGTGGTACTCGCCGAACTGGACGTGCATCAGGCCGGGGACCTTGACGTTGGGGTCGGCGTCCTTGTAGTACTCGACGCCCTGCACCAGCGAGGCGGCGCAGTTACCGACGCCGATGATCGCTACTCGAACCGAACCCATGAACGGTTTCTCCTTCATCTTCCGCACCCGGGGGAAACGGGCACGCTCTCTTGCATATTTATGGAAAGGGGACAGTGGCCGGCCGGCTGCGACCGGGCCTCGGGTGTGACCTCTTCAGCGCGGGGCGCTAAGAGGCCCGGGGCTCCGGGGAGCCTTGCTGGGGTTGCTGCGGTGGGGTCGGGAACGCTTGCTCGTGCTCGGTCCTGATGAGCTCGTTGAGCCATCTGACCTCGCGCTCGGTGCTCTCCAGACCGTGCCGTTGGAGCTCCAGCGTGTAGGAGTCCAACCGGTCACGGCTGCGGGCCAGCGAGCCCCGCACCGCTTCCATCCGCTCCTCCAGACGGCTGCGCCGCCCCTCGAGGATGCGGATCCGGACGCCGGCGTTGGTCCGTCCGAAGAACGCGAAGTGGACGCCGAAGTTGTCGTCCTCCCAGGCCGCCGAGCCGGAGGTGGTCATGAGCTCCTGGAACCGCTCCTTGCCCTCCGCGGTCAGCTTGTAGCTGATCTTGGCACGGCGTGAGGAGGCGATGTTGGCGGTCTGGGTGTCGTCCTCGGCGATCCAGCCGCGGGCGACCAGGTCCTTCAGACAGGGGTACAGGGTCCCGTAGGACAGCGCGCGGAAGGCGCCGAGCTGCACGTTGAGCTGACGGCGCAGCTCGTAGCCGTGCATCGGGTGCTCGTGGAGCAGGCCGAGGACGGCCAGTTCCAGGATCTGGGACCGCTTCGCCATCGCTGCTCCTTCCTCGACCGTGCGCCGTACGGTTCCGTACGCCGCCGCCTGCCTGATAAACAAACACTGCCGATACATCGGGCGGATACACCAACTCGATACAGCCACTCGATGTATCGCTCCGATACATCGAGACGTTAGCGGGTGTCGGCCGCACCGCACAAGTCCCCAGGTGACCGGGGCGAAACGGACATTTCGACGCCAGTCGCGCTCTGCGCACGGGTCCGTGGCGTACCCTGTGCCGGTAGCGCGTCCGGGGCGGGGCGGGATCGCAACCGACTGACCGGTTTCGGGCGTCTCCGCGAGCAAGCCGGTCCATGGCGGTTTCCATCCGCCTGGTTCCGGCAGGCAGGGGGGCGTGCGGCAAGCGTGGCTCCACAGAGGACTCAGGTGAGGCGGACCGAGGTATGAGCGAGCACGGCAGTCGGCGCGCCGGAGGTGGCGGCGGATCACGGGGGCGCCGGTCGGCCAACGGCGGCGGCTTCTCTGACAAGCTCGACGGGCTCACCAACCAACTGTCCGGGATGTTCGGCAAGCGCGGCGGCGGCCGGCGCGGTGGCGGCGACGGGTACGACGACCAGTACGACGAGTACGGGTCCTACGACGACCGCGGCTACGAGAACGCCGGATACAACGACTCGTACGCCGACGGCGGCGGCTACGGCGACGAGGCCGAGGTCGCCTCGGGCGGCGGGCGACGGGGCGCCGGACGGCGGGCCTCGGCCCGCTCCGGCGGGACCGGCGGTACGGGTGGCGCGGGTGGCGGCCGGGGTGGACGCGGCGGCCGGAACGGCGGCAACGGCCCGGACGATCTGCCCCCCAAAGACTGGTGGATGAAGTTCATCAACTACCCGCGCTACGGCAAGCGCGGGTGGCGGCACTGGATGCCGTCGATCAAGCAGGTGCTGTCGATCTTCCTGAGCTTCCTGTTCACCGTCATAGGCGTGGTGGCCTACGCGTACGCGAACACCCAGATCCCGCAGGTCAAGAACAGTATCGCGGCCGGCAACCCGACCACTTACGCATATGACGACGGCGAAGTCTTCGGCAACATCGGCGTCAACTACTACCAGGTCAACGACATAAGCCAGATCCCGACGGTGTTCCAGAACGCGTTCGTCGCGGCGGAGAACTACTCGTTCTGGTCCGACCCCGGTGTGTCGTTCACCGGTGTGGCGCGTTCAGCGCTCAACGACCTGTTCGGCAGCGGTGGAACGCAGGGCGGATCGACGATCACCCAGCAGTACGTGAAGAACGCGTACCTGTCGCAGGACCAGACGCTGGGCCGCAAGATCAACGAGATCATGATCTCCATAAAGCTCAACCACACGCAGAGCAAGCAGCAGATCCTGCTCGGGTACCTGAACCAGATCTCGTTCGGCCGCGGCGCCTACGGCATCGACGCCGCCGCGCGCGCCTACTTCGGCAAGCCGATCAGCAGCTTCACCAACAACGACGTCGACAAAGCAGCGTTCCTGGCCGCGCTGGTCAACGACCCCAGCAACTTCTCGACCGCGTTGGCCAACGCCAAGGCCCGCACCGACAACCCCAAGACGTTCGACCGCTTCGTGAAGCGGTACAACGCGATCCTGGCGAACATGTCGCAGTACAAGTTCGCGGACAAGCCGATCACCGACAAATTCCAGGGCAAGCTGCCGGCCGTCAACGACTACAAGCAGCCGAACCTCTCCGGGTGGGTCGGCTACATGAAGGACGCCGCCACGCAGTTCCTCTCGGCGCAGATGGCCGAGTACCCCACCGACCCGACGACGCAGAAGTACGCGAACATCGACAACCTGTCCAAGGGCGGGTACAAGATCGTCACCACGTACAACCACGTGATGATGGCCGACTCGCAGCAGGCGGCGGACGCGTTGTGGACCGGGACGAGCGGCGGCGGTGGCGGGAAGCTGAACCCGAAACACCCGTCCGACCATGACGTGCACCTGGCGTTCGCCTCAGTGAACATGCACGGCGAAGTGAAATCCTTCTACACCGGCACGGACGGCGTCGAGGACTACGCGAAGAACGCCTTCAACTACGCGATCCAGGGTGGCGTGCAGGTCGGTTCGACGTTCAAGCCGATCACCCTGGCGACCGCGCTACAGTCCGGCAAGTTCTCGCTGGACAGCATGGAGCCGGGCACCAACGCCAAGCCGCTGTACCTGCCGGGGTCGACCACGCCGCTGACCTTCTACGACACCACCCTGCACAGGCAAGCGAACTGGCCCCCCAACGAGGACGAGGAAGCTCCGCCGTCCGGCACCACCGACACCACGCTGAAGCAGGGCCTGGCGATGTCGCTGAACTCCGTGTTCGCCGCGCTGGAGCTCGACCCCGCGGTGACCATGGACGGCGTCTACAACATGGCCCTGGCCCTCGGCATCAAGCCCGACACCCCCGACTTCAAGAAGGTCGCCTCGCTGACCCTGGGCACCGCGGAGATCACCCCGATGCGCATGGCCAACGTCTACACGGCCTTCGCCGACGGCGGTGTCGCACACGAGCCGGTGCAGGTCTCCGCGATCCTCGACCAGCACGGGCAGACCGTCTGGACACCGCCGGCCCTGCGCCCCGGCAGCGGGGTCAACAAGCAGGTGATGTCCGCGAACACCGCCGCCGGCGTCACCAACGCGCTGCAGGGCGTCCTCGCCAAGGGCGGTACGGCCGGCGCGAACAGCGACGCCGCCGCCCTGGCCGCCGCGTCCAACTACAGCCTGGCCGGCAAGACCGGTACCACCGACAGCAACCACTCGGCCTGGTTCACCGGGTTCTCCTCGTCGCTGGCGACCTCGGTGGGCATCTTCAGATCCACCGCGGACGGCACCCTGGAGTCCATCAAGGGTCTGGGTTACGACGACCAGTCGAAACGCATCAACGGTATGGACTGGCCGACGACGGTCTGGTCGAAGTTCATGAGCATCGAGCTCAACAAGGACAAGACCAACTTCGCCAAACCGTTCCCGCCGTACGCGCCGATCTGTTCCGGAGTCAGCAACATCGTGAGCTTCGGCCAGTCCGTCTCGGCCGGCCCGCTGGCCACGGACACGAACTCGCTGCCCGGCACGCCGACCGGCTCGGAGGCGAACTGCCAGGCGGTGTTCGTCCCGACGCCGACCCCGACGCCGACGCCGACCCCGACGAAGGCCACGACGAGCACGCAGCAGCCGCTGTGCCAGGCGCCGGCGCAGTTCGACCCGGCCTCGCAGCAGTGCGTGACGCTGCCCTCGACGCCGACGGACACCACCACGCAGACACAGCCGACCGGCACCGGGACGACCAACACCACCGGGCCTACGAGCCCGACGTCGACCACGCCGACCACGCCGTCGAGCAGGTTCTGCCAGCAGCATCCGACAGATCCGCTGTGCCCGACGACCTCGACCCCGACGACCACCACCAGCACGTCCAACCCCCTCGGCGCCCCGCCTGCGGGCTGACGCCGGATCTTTATCGGGACATGCAGACGGGGAACAGAGCGGTAGGGCACGATGTGCAAGTGAGTTCGGACGTGAGCGACCAGGCGCCCGGCCCGTCGGGGGAACCGACGGGCCGGGGCGCGGCGGCGGCACCGACCCTCGTCGCGCCCTCCCTCGACGACCCGGTGGTGAACGCCGCCTCCGACGCCGTGGGCGGCCCGCTGGGCGCGCGGGCGTGGCGGCCCCGGCTGGGGTCGCGCTCGGCGATCCGGACGGTCGCCCGGGTGCTGGTGCTGCTGACGCTGCTCACGCTGGGGCTCGGGGTGGCGCAGCGCTCGCCGTGCTACTCCACGGCCTGGAACGGCACGGGCAAGCAGCAGTACAACCACCTTTGCTACACCGACGTGCCGTACATGTACTACGGCCGGGGCTTCGACAAGCACCTCACGCCGTACCGCCAGACCGACACGGCCAGCGGCAACTACGGCCTGGAGTACCCGGTGGTGGCCGGCGCGGCGATGGAGACCGCGGCGCTGCTGGCGCAGAAGCTGGGCGCCGACACCCCGGACCAGGTGCGCTGGTTCTACAACGTCACGACGTGGTTCCTGATCATCTTCGCGCTCGTCTGCGTCCTGGCGGTGATCGGACTCGCCGGACGAAGACCATGGGACGCGGCGATGTTCGCGCTGGCGCCGGGGCTGTTGCTGACCGGGACCATAAACTGGGACCTGATCGCGGTGGCGCTGGCCTCGCTCGGGATGCTGGCCTGGGCACGGAACAAACCGGTGGTCGCGGGCATCGCGCTGGGCCTGGGCTCGGCGACGAAGCTGTACCCGGTGTTCCTGCTGATCCCGCTGCTGGTGCTGTGCTGGCGCGCGGGCCGGATGCGCCAGTGGACGCAGGCGACCGGCACCGCGGTGGTGACCTGGCTGGCGGTGAACGCCCCGGTCATGATCTTGGCCTTCCAGGGCTGGAAGTACTTCTTCACGTTCAACGACAACCGCCCGATCGACCTGGGCTCGCCGTGGTTCGCGATCCGCCACTGGTGGGGCTGGGAGCCGCCGAACAAGAACATCGTCATCATCGCCCTGGTGCTGGCCGGCTGGCTGGCCGTGGCGCTGCTGGGGCTGATGGCCCGGCGCCGGCCGCGGTTCGCGCAGCTGGCGTTCCTGACGGTCGCGGTGTTCGTGCTGCTGAACAAGGTGTACTCGCCGCAGTACGTGCTGTGGCTGATCCCGCTGGCGGCGCTGGCGAGGCCGCGCTGGCGCGACTTCCTGATCTGGCAGTGCTGCGAAGTCGCGTACTACGTGGCGGTCTGGTACTACCTGGTCTGGCAGGCCGGGCCCAGCAACGGCAACACCCGAGGGCTGCCGGACAACTTCTACGTGTGGGCGATCGTGATCCACCTCGCGGGCATCGTGTTCCTGATGGTGCAGATCATCCGCGACATCCTGGACCCCCGCCGCGACCCGATCCGCGCCGACGGCATCGACGACGACCCGGCGGGCGGCGCACTGGCCGACAGCCCGGACGTGTGGGCCTGGTCGCAGCCCCGGTCGCACCGCGCGGGAGCGGGGCACGGGGCCGGTGCCGAGCCTGAGCTCGCTTCGGTCTGAGATTGGCCGCGGGGGACGGGGCTCGGGAGGTTCGGGGG
>NZ_JAACYW010000306.1 GCF_015356825.1 Catenulispora rubra
GTGCTGAGGTCGGGCGGTTCGGGGGTGGGGCTGGCTCTGGGACCGGGACCGTTGGCGAGTCGCCTGCTGGTTCGGCTGCTAGTTCGGGCATTGATTCGCGCGCTGGTTCGGTTGGCGAGTCGGTTGGTGGTTTGGTTGCCGGTTTGAGTGCTGGCTCGGCGGCCCGGCCGCTCTCCGGCATCCGCGTCCTCGACCTGACCCGGATCATCGCCGGTCCCAACGCCGGGCGCGTTCTGGCCGGCTACGGCGCCAACGTCACCATGGTCCGTTCGCCCCTGCTGCCCACCATCCGCGGCCTCGACCTGGATCTGAACGTCGGCAAGGCGTTGCGGTTCCTCGACCTGCGCAGCGAGGCGGGCCGGGCGGCGTTCCTGGACCTCGTCCGCGAGGCCGACATCGTGCTGCAGTCCTATCGGCCCGGCGCGCTGGAGGCGCTGGGGCTCGGACCCGCCGACCTGGCTGCCGTCAAGCCGAACCTGGTCTATGTCTCCATCTCCGCCTACGGATCCGAGGGTCCGTGGGGCGGTCGGCGTGGCTTCGACTCGCTGGTGCAGATGGCGGTCGGGATCGCGGAGGAAGGGATGCGCGCGGCGGGTTCCGAGCGTCCCGTGCCGCTGCCCGCGCAGGTGTTGGACCACGGCGCCGGCTGGCTCGCGGCCGCCGGGGCGATCGAGGCGCTGCGGCGGGGCGGCGGGTTGGCGGTCGATGTGAGCCTGGCCGGTGTGGGGCGCGCGCTGGATGCGCTCGGTCGCCTCGATCCGGCCGTCGGACTGGCGGTCGCCGACCCGACGTTGTCCGACGTCGACGACCTTCTGCTGCGCGCGCCGAGTGCGGCCGGCGTCCTGACGCGGGTGCGTTTTCCCGGCAGCGTGGCGGGTGCGACGCTCGGCTGGTCGGGGCCGCCGCCGCACGAGTGATCGGCGACGGGTCGGCGGCTGATCGGCGGCTGATCTGTGACACGTCGGCGGCTGGTCTGTAGCCGGTCTGTAGCTGGCCGGCAGCCCGGCCCCGTTTCGAAACTTCGTCCGTCGCTCACCGCGTGTTCACCCAGCGGGGTCAGGCCTCTGGCTAGCGTCCCCGGCATGACCGATCGGATGCCCGTCGACCGTCGTACCGCTCTGCTCGCCGCCGGCACCGCCGGCGTCGCGCTCGCCGCCACGCCGCTGGTAGCCTCGCCGGCCGCGGCCGCGCAGGCCCCGTCCGCCCCGGCTCCCGCACCGTCCGCCCCGGCTTCGTCGGCGCCGGCCCAGGCCGCCTCGCCGCTCCTGCTCACGACCCCCGGCGCGCTCGGCGCCCCGCCGGTCGACGGGCTGCACCTGACCTTCGGCGCGGACCCGGCGCGCGAGATGTACGCGTCGTGGGCCACCACGGCGTCGGTGCGCCGTCCGCGCGTGCGCTTCGGCACCCTCGACGGCGGCCACGGCGACACCGTCCAGGCCGAGACCCGCACCTACACCGACGGCGCCTCCGGCCGCGAGGTGTACGTGCACCACGCGCACATCAGCGGTCTGCGTCCGGACTCGACCTACATCTACAGCGCCCTGCACGACGGCGTCCTGCCGGACTCGGCCGCATTCCGCACCGCGCCCTCCGGCCGCAAGCCCTTCACCTTCACCAGCTTCGGCGACCAGGCCACCCCGGGCACGACCTGGGCCCCGGCCACCGGCGGCGGCTTCAGCTCGGCCACGGCGACCCTCGCCACCCCGGCGGCGTCCGACATCGTGGCCGGCGTCGAGCAGGTGGCGCCGCTGTTCCACCTGCTCAACGGCGACCTGTGCTACGCCAACATCAACCCGGACCGCCTGCGCACCTGGGACTCGTTCTTCCAGAACAACACCCGCTCGGCCCGCTTCCGCCCCTGGATGCCCGCCGCCGGCAACCACGAGAACGAGAAGGGCAACGGCCCGCTGGGCTTCTCGTCCTTCCAGACCCGCTTCGCCCTCCCGCCCAACGGCGAGGACGCGGAGTTCGCAGGCCTCTGGTACGCCTTCACCGTCGGCGCGGTCCGCTTCGTGGTCCTGCAGAACGACGACGTGGCGCTCCAGGACGGCGGCGACTCCTACGTCAGCGGCTACAGCGCCGGCCGCCAGCGCGCCTGGCTGGAGCGCACGCTGAAGGCCGCGCGCCGCAACCACGGCATCGACTGGATCGTGGTCTGCATGCACCAGGTGATGATCTCCAGCTCCGACGCCAACGGCGCCGACATCGGCATCCGCGAGCAGTGGGGCCCCCTGTTCGACAAGTACGAGGTCGACCTCGTCGTCTGCGGCCACGAGCACGACTACGAGCGCTCCCACCCGGTCCGCGGCGTCGTCTCCGGCAGCCAGACCCTGACCCCCAACCCGGTCGCGACGGACACCAGCCACATCGACACGTCCAAGGGCACCGTCCACATGGTCCTCGGCGGCGGCGGCACCTCCAGCCCCAGCAACCAGAAGTTCTTCGCGGGCAGCAAGGCGAAGGTCCTGATGGGCGTCGGAGCCGTGGGCGCGAACGGCAAGAAGACCCCGACCTACGTCTTCGAGGACGCACCCTGGATCGGCGTCCGCGACGAGCAGCACCCCTACGGCTTCGCCGCGTTCGACGTGGACCCGGGCACCTGCCCGGGCGGCGAGACGCGGATCCACGTGACGTACTACGTGGTCGGGCAGCCGGACGGGAAGATCGCGCCGCTGGAGACGTTCACGTTGAGCCGGAAGCGGAGCGACGGCTGAGCGAGTGCCTGAGGCGGCGCTAACTCACGATCCCATGAAGCCCCCCAAGCCGTAGCCCGAACACCTCAGGCTACTGACTTGGGGGCTTCGCGGTCGGCTTGGCCGCCTACTTCCCGTTCTCGATCTGCACGCGCTCGATCACCTGCGGCTTGGCCGCCTCCTTGCCCGTCTCCTCGCTGAGGCCCTTCTTCACCGAGTCCAGGATCGCCAGGCCCTGGCCGACCAGGCCGGCGGCGATCTCCGACAGGCCGTCGGCGCCGTTCAGGACGTTGATGTTCGCGCCGTTCAGGCCGCCGGCGGCCTTCTCGACGATCAGCGGGAGCTGGTCGATGATCATGCGGTCCAGCGCCACGCGGTCGTAGCTGGCGGCGGCTTCGGCCTGGACGCGCATGCGCTCGGCTTCGGCGGCGGCGGTGATGCGGACCCGCTCCGCTTCGGCCTCGGCCGGCTTGACCACTTCGGCGACCAACTGCTGCTGGCGGAGTTCGGCGTTGCGCTGGGCCAGCTCGGTCTGGGCCATCAGCACCTCCTGCTGGGCCTTGGCCTGGGACAGCGGGCCGGCCTGGGCCGCCACCGCCTGGGCCTGGTCGACCTCGGCCTTGTACTGGGCCTGCACGATCGCCGTGTGGCGGGCGTACTCCGCCTTGTTGCGCTCGGCCTCCTGCTGGGCCTCGACCGAGGCCTGGGTGGCCTGGGCCTGGGCGATCTGCGCCTGGCGCTGGATGGCGGCCTTGTGCGGGGCGGCCATGGCGTCGATGTAGCCGGTCTTCATGTCGTCGATCGACATGATCTGCAGGGAGTCGACGGTCAGGCCGATCTTGGCCATCTCCGACTTGGAGGTGTCCAGGACCTCCTCGGCCAGCTTCTGGCGCTCGGTGACGATCTCCTCGACCGTCATCGAGCCGATGATGGAGCGCAGGTGGCCGGCGAAGATGCGGGCGGTCAGGGTCGACATCTGGTTCTGGTCGGACAGGAAGCGCTGGCCGGCGTTGACGATGCTCTCGGTGTCGTTGCCGACCTTGAAGGCGATGACCGCGGTGACGGTCAGGGCGATGCCCTGCTTGGTCACGCAGGTCTCGGAGACCTCCGCCTCCTGCATGGACAGCGTCAGGAACCGGGTCTTGCGGAACACCGGGAGGATGAACTTGCCGTGGCCGGTGACGACCCGGAACGGGGCGCCGCCCTGCCCCCGGCGGCCGCCGGAGATGAGCATCGCCTGGTCAGGGGCGGGCACTCTGTAGCCGAACATGGTGGTCAGCCTTCTTCCCGTGAGCTGAGATGGATGTTCACAGCCTGTCCAGTTCGTCCAGCGGATCCTCGGCGTCCGGGAAGGCGATCACGTCGACCGCGCGCGCCCCGCGGGACTCCACGACCAGGATCCGGGTGCCCTTCGCCAACGGCTCCTCCGACCAGGCCAGGAACGCCTCGCTGCCGCCTCGCACCTTCACCACCGCCTCGCCGGGCCCCCGTTGGCCGCGCGTACCGACGTGCAACACACCCACGCATCCGATCACCGCGTCGTCTGGCACTTTCCGCACGTTACACCCGTGCCCGGACCTGGACCACGCAACCCCTTCCCATCGAAGATCACGTCGCCTACGCTGCGCTCATGCCGCAGGGAGAACCGGGCGTCCTGACCCGGAACCGAGTAGCGACCTTCGTCTTCTTCGGGGTGCAGGGCTTCGCGTTCTCGCTGCTCACCTCGAAGGTGTCGGTCATCCAGAAGCAGCTGCACGTCTCCGACGGCACGCTGTCCATCCTGCTCGCCCTGGTCCCGATCCTGGCCGGGGTCGGCTCTGTGCTGGCGGGCCTGGCGATGCGCTGGACCACCTCGGCCGCCGTCCTGCGGATCGCCGAGCCGACGGTGATCGGCGTATTGGTGATAGTCCCGCATACGAGGAACCTCTACCAGGCGATGCCGATCCTGATGCTCTTCGGCCTGGCCGTCGGCGCCGCCGACGCCACGATGAACATGCAGGCCTGCGGGCTGGAGCGGCGCTACGGCCGGTCGATCATCCTGGCGTTCTTCGGCGTCTGGGCCGCCGGGGCCATCGTCGGCTCCGCCTGGGGCGCCCTGGGCTCGGCCGCGGGCTGGCACCTGAGCCTGACCTACCTGGTCGCCGCCGTCGTCGGCGTCGCCGCGACCCTCTACGCCGGCCCGATGCTGCTGAAGAACCTGCGCGACGAGACCATCGTCAAGGACGCCGACGGCAAGCTGCCACACATCCCCTGGCGCCCGATGATCCTGCTCTGCGTGGTCATGACCCTGGCCTACATCGGCGAGTCCAGCGTCACCGCCGCCGGCAGCGACTACCTCACCAAGGGCCTGAAGTCCTCCGACACCTTCGGCGGCCTCGTGGTCGGCGCCTACACCGTGGGCCAGGTCCTCGGCCGGTTCCGCGGCGACCTGGCGGTCCAGCGCTTCGGCAGTGTGAAGGTGGTGCGCGCCGGGGCGGTGGTGTGCGCGGCCGGATTCGCGATCGTGGTAGGCGCTTCGGGCCCGTACATGGCGCTCGCCGGATTCCTCATCGCCGGCTTCGGCCTGTCCCCGCTGGTCCCGGTGGCGTTCACCGCCGCCTACGCCAACGACCCGACCGGGTCCGGCGTCGCGGTCGCGCGCATCAACGTCTTCAACTACCTGGGCTTCCTGCTCGGCGCGCCACTGGTGACCGGCCTGTGGGGCGCTGGCGTCAGCCACCGGGAGGGCATGGCCGTCCCGATGGTGATGATCGCCATCATCGTCCTGCTCGCCTACGCCTTCGACCCGAGGCGCGCTCCCGTGCACGACGGCACACTCCAGACCCCGGCCGTGGGCGGCGCGGAAACGGTACCTACATTGGGGACGTGACCAAACGCGGCACGGTAATAGCGGGGTTAGTTCTCAGTTCTCTACTCGTCGCCGGATTGAGCGCCTGCAGTAGTGGCGGTCCCTCCGGGATCTCCAAGGCGCCGGTGGCGTACGGGCAAGTCACGCAGGTCGTCGAGGCGCCGGCGAGCGTGACGCCGAAGTCGCAGATCACGGTGAACGCCACGGCCGCCGGCTCCATCGCGCAGCTGATGGTCTCCGACGGCCAGCACGTCAAGGCCGGCCAGACCCTCCTGCGCATCGACTCGCCAGACGCTCAGGCGCAGCTGGCCGCGGCGAAGGCGGCGGACGCGCAGGCCGCCTCGCAAGGCAAGAACTCCTCAGGCGGCACCAGCGTCCTGGACTTCTCCCAGTCGGAGTCCCAAGCCGACGCGAACGCCCAGAAGGCTTTCGACGCAGCCCAGGCCACCGCCAACCAGATCGCGGATCCGTCGATCAAAGCGTCGATCTTGTCGCAGATCACCAGCGCGCGCACGCAGTACGCCACAGCGTCCTCGGACGTGCGGACCACCATTGCGAACTTCAACAACGGACTCGCCTCTGCGTCGGACGTCCTCGGGTCGCTCAGCGATGCGCAACGGACGCAGACACAGGCCGCAGTCGCTATAGCGCAGAAGACAGTGGACTCCCTCACTATTAAGGCCTCTATATCCGGGGACGTCTCCCTGCGCAGCGGAGTAGGCGGGGCAACCGCTTCAGGAGTGGATGTCTCCTCACTGTTGTCCCAACTCGGCGGGAGCCTGGGTTCGTTGGCCGGCGCCGCAGGGGGCAGTCTCGGGTCGGCCGCGTCCGGGGGCAGCGGAGGCACCGGCTCAGGGGCCGACACGGTGATCTCGCAGGGCTCCCCTGTGGATTCCGGAGCGCCGCTGCTCGTCATCACCGACTCCTCGACGCTGACCGTGACGGCCCAGGTCGACGAGACCTCCATCCTCCAGGTCTCTCCGGGCGTCACCGCGGACGTGCAGCTGGACGCCGTCCCCGACGCCGACTACCCGGCGACCGTCATCTCCATAGACAGCCAGGGCCAGGCCTCCAGCCGGGGCGGCGTCACCTACCGGGTCCGGCTCTCCCTCGGCGCCGGCACGCTCGGCGACGGCTCCGCGGCCCCGGTCCCGCGTCCCGGGATGAGCGCCGTCGCCGACCTCAACGTGGCGAACAGACCGCACGTCCTCGCGGTGCCCTCGGCGGCGATCGTGCACGACGGCAACCAGGACACCGTGTGGCTGGTGACCTCGGGGGTCGCGCACCGGCACGTGGTCCGGCTCGGCGCACAGGGCGACACCACCGTGGAGGTCTCGGGAGGCCTGAACGCCGGGGACCAGATCGTGACCTCGGGAGCCGACAAGGTCCACGACGGGCAGAAGCTCTAACGATGGCCGCTGAAACACCGAAAGCACAGGATTCTCCGAAAGCACAGATAGAAGCGGTCGCGGTCACCCGCTCGTACCGCATGGAGGGCGTTTCCGTGGACGCTCTGCGCGGTGTCTCCCTGACCATCGAAGAGGGCGACTACGCGGCCATCATCGGGCCGTCCGGGTCCGGGAAGTCCACGCTGATGCACCTGCTCGGCTGCCTGGACCGGCCAACCTCGGGCACGCTCCTGGTCCGGGGACGCGACGTCGGTTCCCTGGACGACAGCGAGCTGGCCGAACTCAGGAACCAGACGATCGGGTTCGTCTTCCAGTCCTTCCAACTCCTCGCGCGTACTACAGCTCTGGAGAACGTCGCCCTGCCGCTCGTCTATAGGGGAGTACGCAGAGCCGAACGCAGAAGGCGTGCCGCAGAGGCGCTAGATGCGGTGAACCTCGGGCACCGCATGGGACACAAGCCGACCCAGATGTCCGGCGGAGAACAGCAGCGCGTCGCTATAGCGCGGGCGCTCGTAGGGGAGCCCGCGGTACTTCTAGCAGACGAACCCACAGGGAACCTCGACACCGTCAACGGCGACGAGGTGATGGCGATCCTCGAACGGCTCAACAAGGACCGCGGAGTCGCCGTCGTCCTGGTGACCCACGAGGCCGACATCGCGGCGCGCGCCCGGCGGATCATCCGCGTGCGGGACGGCCTCATAGAGGAAGCACCGGAGCTCCTGTGAGAGTCAGCGAATCCTTCCGCGTCGCCTTCGACGCGCTGCGCGCGAACCGCCTGCGCTCCCTGCTGACCATGCTCGGCGTGGTGATCGGCGTGGCCGCGGTGGTGGTCCTGGTCGCCATCGGCGGCGGCGCCAAACAGCTGGTCACCTCCGAGGTCGAGGGTCTGGGCTCGAACATCGTGTTCGTCGCGCCCGGCAAGTTCCAGCTCGGCACCACCCCGGCCATCTCCCGGCTCCAGCTCTCCGACGCCGACTACCTGAACCGGGTGCTCGGCCGGCCCGACGCCGTCGCCGTCTCCCTGGCCTCGGCCGAGAACCTGCGCGCCGGGACCAAGACGTTCTACGCGACGGTGCAGGGGACCACGGCGAACGTCGTCGACGTCTTCGACCGGCCGGTCGCCGAGGGCCGCTACGTCTCCAAGGCCGACATCGCCTCCGCGCGCCGGGTGATCGTCCTGGGCCCGGACGTCGCGAACGCGCTGTTCCCCGGCGCCGACCCGATCGGCCGGCAGGTGGACATGGGCGGTGTCGAGTTCCGGGTGATCGGGCTGTTCCAGGCCAAGGGCGGCGCCTTCGGCCTGAGCCCGGACACCGAGGTGCACATCCCGGTCACCGCCGCGCAGCGGCTGTTCGGCATGCAGACCATCTCCGGCTTCGCCACCAGGGCCCAGAGCCCCGGCGACGTGGACGCCACCGGCGCCAAGATGGTCGCCGCGCTGAAACAGAAGTACCGGGGCGACGAGTTCACGGCGGTGTCCCAGACCCAGATCCTGGGCACCATCGGCAAGATCCTTTCGCTGCTCACCCTGGTGCTGGCCGCGATCGCCGGCATCTCGCTGCTGGTCGGCGGGGTCGGGGTGTCCAACATCATGCTGGTCTCGGTGCGCGAGCGGACCAAGGAGATCGGGCTGCGCAAGGCGCTCGGCGCTCGGCAGCGGGACATCCTCGCGCAGTTCCTCTTAGAAGCTGTGATGCTGACGAGCATCGGCGGTGTCATCGGGATCGGATTGGGGGTCGGCGCCTCCTTCATCCTGTCGTCCTTCACACCGCTGCCCGCGGTTCTCGCATGGTGGTCGATCGTGCTCGCGTTCGGGGTCTCGGCCGCCGTCGGGGTGTTCTTCGGCGTGATGCCCGCTCGACGGGCCGGAAAGCTGGATCCAGTGGTGGCTCTGCGGACCGAATAGGTGTCGGGTACATGTGATGTAGGCACAAGGAGCAGCGCTGGTATGTCTACGCGGGTTACCTTCTCCTCATGACCGCCGCTCCCACTCGCGACGAACTCCGCGACCACCTCCTGACGCACCGCATCGCGGGCGCCGTGGCCACTCCGCGGGAGGACAACCTCCGGAAGTACGCGATGTTCGCGGAGCGGGATCCCTATCACCTGTTCGGGCTTGAGCCGGAGCGGGTGTGGACGCAGGGCGACGTCGTGAAGCTGATGGCCGACCGCGCCGGGGTGTCGGCGGACCCGAAGTACCGGTCCGGGCAGGACCACATCGACGTCGATCTCACCCTGGACGCCCTGGACCGGTTCGCCGACCGGCTCGGACAGGCCCGCGAGCTGCGCCAGCGCGTCCTGCTCGCCACCGGGCATCCCAGCACCCTGCTGGCCGTGCACCTGGCGTTCGCCGCCGGGCTGCGCGAGGCCGGGTGCGAGGTGACGGAGGCCGGCGCCGGATGGTCGTATCAGGCCTCGGCGCAGGTCGGGCGCAAGCGCAGGTCCATCGCCTACTTCGGCGGGGTGGGGGTGACCGCAGAGGGCGGTTCCCTGGTGCACACGCACTCCGCGCGTCCCATCCGGGCCGCGCTGGCCTCGCTGGCCGGGGACGGCGAGCCGCTGCCGGACCTGGTGGTCGCCGACCACGGGTGGTGCGGCGGCGCGGGGCAGGCCGGGATCGACGCGATCGGGTTCGCCGACTCCAACGACCCGGCGCTGTTCGTCGGGGAGGCCGAGGGCGTGGTGCAGGTGGCGGTGCCGCTGGACGACGGGATCGCACCGCGGCACTACACGCCGATGTCACGGTACGTACTCGCCCGGGCCGGGCTCGCCGGCGCCACGGGCTGGTACGGGGCGTAGGGCTGCGGTATCGCCGGCTCAGCGTGTTGAGCAAGGCTGTGTTCAGGCTGTGCTCGGGCTGTGTTCGGGATGCGCTCAGGCTGTGCGCGCGCCCGCCGCGCCAGTCCCGAACCGGGCGGCGCGTGTGCGGCGCGCCACGGCGGGTAAGCGGGCTACCCCAGGTGTAACAGTCCGCAAATCACACGAATGCCGCATCCTCTTCCCCATATGTATCATCCACCCCTATCCTCATAACATGGCTTCTGAGATATCCGACATGCACGGGAGCGCTCGCACGGGCGGCGACGCCGCGCGGCTCTCCGAGGTCAAGTTCCTCACGGTCGCCGAAGTCGCCCAGGTCATGCGGGTGTCCAAGATGACCGTGTACCGCCTGGTACACAGCGGGGAACTGCCGGCGGTCCGTGTGGGCCGCTCCTTCCGGGTCCCCGAACAAGCCGTGCAGGAGTACCTGCGCGACGCCTACGTGGCGGAGACCCTTTAGCCGCTCGAAACCTTCCCCCGACCGCTCGCCGCGGCCTCGCCGGACCCCGGCGCCGACGGGCGTTTGGTGGCGGGGCCGGACGACCAGGTACTCTTGGCCAGTCGCGAATCCCGTCAGAAGTGAGCGAGGGCACCCGAGTGGGCTCAGTCATCAAGAAGCGCCGTAAGCGTATGGCCAAGAAGAAGCACCGCAAGCTGCTCAAGAAGACGCGCATCCAGCGTCGTAACAAGAAGAAGTAGCCGGCGCGTCGGGGGGTTGGCCGCGGCATGACCGGTGCGGGTCGGACTCGGACGGACGGCAGGACGTCCGGCAGCCGCCGCGTGCTCGTGATCGGTGCGGACGGCCAGTTGGGCCTGTCCGTCGTCGAAGCCCTGCGGGAGACCGGACGCGTCCGGTTCGTCGCCGGGGCCGACGGGGCCGACGCCTCCGGCTCTCCCGCGATCGCCCGCCTCATCGCGGACACTGACCCCGACACCGTGGTCCACCTGGGCCTGGAGCCCCGGCCCTCGAGTGCCGGCGGCCGGGCGGCGATGAAGGAACGCAACGTCATCGGGACCATGCAACTGCTGGCCGCCGCCTCCAAGGCGCCCGGGCTCAAGCGGCTGGTCGTCAAGTCCAGCGGCGCGGTCTACGGCTGCGCGCCCCGGGACCCGGCCCTGTTCGCCGAGGACACACCCCCGCACCGGCCGCCGACGTCCGGCTACGGCAAGGACGTGGCGGAGGCCGAGGGGTACGTCCGCGGGTTCGCCAGGCGCCGCCCCGACGTGGCGGTGTCCGTGTTGCGCTTCGCGCCGTTCGCCGGTCCCGGCGTGGCCTCCCCGCTGCTGGACTACCTCACCCTGCCCGTGGTGCCCACGGTGCTGGGCTACGACCCGCGCCTGCAGTTCGTGCACATCGACGACGCGGTGCGGGCCCTGGTGCTGGCCACGCTGGGCGGCCACCCGGGCACCTACAACGTGGCCGGCGACGGCGCCATGCCGCTGTCCCAGATCACCCGCCGCCTGGGCCGCCCGACGTTCCCGGTGGTGTCCTTCGGCGCCGGCTTCTTCGGCGGCCTGATCCGCCGGGCCGGGATCGTCGACTTCACGCCCGACCAGGTGGACCTGGTGCGCTACGGCCGGGTCCTGGACACCGCGCGGGTGCGGGCCCGCCTGGGCTGGGAGCCGGGGCACACCGCGGCCGAGGCGCTGCGGGCGCACGCCGAGGCGGTCGGGCTCAAGCCGATCGTGCCCGGCTGGACGAAGGGGTACTGAGGTGGCGGACGAACCCCGAGTGGCGGACGGGACCCGAGCGGCGGACGAGGCCAAGGCTACGGACCAGACCGAGACCGAAGCCAAGGACGGGACCAAGGCCGAGGCCGAAGACGAGCGCGAAGCCGAGGACGAGCCCGAGCGCGCCCCGCAGGCCGCCGCGCGCGGCGGCTGGGAGGACAAGGCCGCCGGCGCCCTGGCCTTCCTGCGCCGCCGGATCACCGGCGAGTACGAGGTCGACGAGTTCGGCTTCGACCCGGACCTGAACGACAACGTCCTGATGGGCGTCCTGCGCCCGCTCTACGACAAGTACTTCCGCGTCGAGGTCTCCGGCATCGAGAACGTCCCGGCCGACGGCGGCGCCCTGATAGTGGCCAACCACTCCGGCACGGTCCCGGTGGACGCGCTGATGACGCAGGTCGCGCTCCTGGACCACCACCCGGCCGGCCGGCACCTGCGCATGCTGGCCGCCGACCTGGTCTTCACGCTGCCGTTCGTCGGCGAGCTGTCCCGCAAAATGGGCCACACCCTGGCCTGCAACCCCGACGCCGAGCGCCTGCTGCGCGGCGGCGAGGTGGTCGCGGTGTTCCCCGAGGGCTTCAAGGGTGTCGGCAAGCCCTTCTCCCAGCGCTACCGGCTCCAGCGCTTCGGCCGCGGCGGCTTCGTCTCCGCCGCGCTGCGCACCGGCGTCCCGATCATCCCGGTCTCCATCGTCGGCGCCGAGGAGATCTATCCCAAGATCGCGGACCTGAAGCCGCTGGCGCGCCTGATCGGGCTGCCGTACTTCCCGATCACCCCGACCTTCCCGCTGCTCGGCCCGCTCGGCCTGGTCCCGCTGCCGACGAAGTGGCACATCGCCTTCGGCGAGCCGATCCCCACCAGCGGCTACGACCCCGGCGCGGCCGACGACCCGATGCTCGTCTTCGACTTGACCGACCAGGTGCGCGAGACGATCCAGGACACGTTGTACCGGCTGCTTCTGCAGCGGCGGTCTGTGTTCTTCTAAGTTCTTCTAAATCGGTGTTCTTCTAGAGCGGTGTTCTTCTAGAGCGGTCGGCGCTCTTCTGGAGGCTCCTCACGAAGGCGTTCCGCCCTGGGGTGGAGACCTGGTTTCCACCCGCGTCCCACCTCCGGGTTGACGTGGCGACAGGCCCCCGGCCCGGATAGTCGTAGCCATGACGACAACCGACTGGATCATCGACATCGCCCTCGTGCTCATCGTCTTCCGCCAGCTGCGCGAGGAGCGGATCTCGAAGGCCACGTTCATCGTGCCGCTCGCCATGATCACCTTCGCGGCGGAGAACTATCTGCACGGCATCCCCACCGCCGGGAACGATCTGGTGCTGATAGCCCTGATGACCGGTGTGGGCGTCGTGTTCGGACTGTTCGGCGGCCTGCTGACCCGGGTGCGGACCCTCCAGGGCCGCGTGCACATCAAGGCCACCGCCGGTGCGGCGGCCCTGTGGGTGGCCAGCATGGGCTTCCGGCTCGGGTTCGCGGTGTGGTCCACCCACCCCTCCGGTGAGGCGCACCTGAGCAGCTTCTCCGCGGCCCACCACATCACCAGCGGCCAGGCCTGGGTCACGGCCCTGATCCTGATGGCGTTCGGCGAGGTCGTCGTCCGCCTGGGGACCATCGGCGTCCGCGCCCTGATCCTGTCGTCCCGCGGGGTCCGGACCGGGACCCGGACGCAGAGCAAGACCGAGGCTCGCGAACTCGTGACCCGCTGATCCGGAAAACGGATGGCGTTCTTCTTCAGAAGGCTCTCTCAGAGAGCCTTCTGCGCCATTCGCCGGGTGCGGAATATGGCCATTCTCCGGCTATCCCGCCAATCTGTCGTCTGCGGGGTTTCCGGCTCTCCCGTGTGAGCACAGCCACACCACTTTCCGCCGCGTGTCCCTATCAGATGACGTGGTTTCCCCTCAGGGAAAAGCCGAGGATAGTCGGCGTCGCGCCTGCGGAGGGGGGAGTCCGGGGGGAGC
>NZ_JAACYW010000307.1 GCF_015356825.1 Catenulispora rubra
GAGGTGGGGGATTTGGCGGTGTGAAGGGGGATTTGGCGGTGTGAGGTTGGAGTGGGGCCGACACGCCGCACCGCCAGCCAGCACTCGCCGACTTTCCGGCCCGAACCGAGCGGCACCGCCGCTGTCGCCCGCAGCGCTGACCGAGGCCGCCGAGCAGCCGCCGCCGATCGCCAGCACGCCAGCCCGTGCTGCTGCCCGCCGGCCAGCGCCGCCCTCGTTGCCTCAGCACCGGCCCAGGTCGCCAGCCCGCCAGCCCGCCGCCGCCTGATCTCGCGCCCGGCGCCAGCCCCTACAACTCATCAAGCCAGTCGACCACAGCCTGAATCTCGCTCTCGTCGACCAGCAGCGCGAAGTGGTCCCCCAGCGATGCGGGATCCGGGCGTCCGGCCAGCACTCCGTAGTAGAGCTCTGCGACCGAGTCCGTGCCGTTGATCCTGCGCAGCTCGGCGATCAGTCGGCGGGTCTTGTCCGCCTTGACCCGCTCGTCGCCGAGTGCCTGCGAGACGCGGATCGGCACCCTGATCTGCTTGGCCGGGTCGAAGCCGTCGACCTGCCTCCAGTAGGCGTTCCAGGCCCTCGCGCGGGGGCTGGAGGGGTCCAGTGTCGGTGAGCGGAAGATGCCGTTCTCCGGTTCGTCGGCGTCGAGCGGGGCGCGCTCCATCCAGAAGTCGTCCAGGCTCAGCTCTGCGCGGGACTTGGTGTCGAAGTCGTCGCGGTACTTGTTCAGTGCGTCGGGCTGGAAGATCTCGGTGGCTTCGATGTCCGGGTCGCCGCCGAAGACGCCGTTGCTGAACAGCGCGTAGAAGCCGCCCAGGTCGCCGACGGGTTGCGGGTGCCGGTACGCGAGCAGCAGGCCGGGGTCGTCGAAGGGGTTCAGCGTCCCCTTCAGGTTGGAGGCCGGCGCTAGTGCGGCGACGCCTGCGAGGGCGCCATGCGCCGAGTAAGGGTCCGTACTCCGGGTCGCCAGGTGCGCCGCGAACAGTGCGGCCTGGCCGCCCTGGGAGTGGCCGACGATCGCGTAGCGCTCCGACAGCGGCGGCCGGTCGGTCAGCACCGCCAGCTGCCGGGCCGCCTCGACGATGTCGAGCACGCCGCGCCCCTCGGACTCGCCGAGCAGGAAGGGGTGGTTGCCGCGGGTGCCCAGCCCCTCGTAGTCGGTCATCGCCACGGCCCAGCCGGCGGCCATCAGCCCGCTCAGCAGCCGGTGCGGAGCCCGGTTGATCTTGCGGAGCAGGCCCAGGCCCTCGTCGCCGGGCTCCGCGTCGACGTAGGCGTCCATCGACGGCGCGCACTCGTCGGCGCTCCCGACCGTGCCGTGCGCCCAGCTCACCACCGGCCACCCGCCGACCGGCGCGCGGCCGTCGGGGAAGGCGATCAGCCCCGACACCGCGATCGCCTGCCCGAGCCGCGCCTTGGTGCCGCTCGTCGACTGGTACAGCACCCGGTACATCGCGCCCGCGCCGGCGACGAACGCGTATTCCCCCGGCTCGATCGCCTCGTGCCGGATCAGATCGCCGGCGCTGCCGGTCACGTCCTTCTCGGTCTCGACGTAGAACTCGATCTCGGGTTCACGCGGCACGAAATCGTTGGCCATGGCAGGTCCCCCTCCGGAGATCGACAGCTCATCACAGAGCTCTGATATCCGCGATCCTCGCGACCCGCGCCGATCCCGTCAAGAGCTCAGAGCATCCGGGTGATCGCTGACAGTGAAGAGGTGTTCGACACCGCGATTCACTGAGGAACGCGGATCGCTTCCGCCACGAGCGAAGGCTTACGGGGCAACGCGCCGTTCGTCTCGCTCTCCCGGAACGAATCCAGCGCGAGCGCGGCGAAGCGACGAGCCGCCAGCGTCCGGTCGGAGGGCCGGGTCGCCGACAGTCCCCGACCGGCCTGCAAGACGAGCACGAAGTCGTCGAGAACGAAATCGTGACGCAGCCGGCCCGCGCGCATGGCCCGAGCGGTGAGCGTTTGGAGCTCGCGCAACAGCGAGGCACGATGCCGGGCGAACACCGGCGCCTCAGGGCTAGCCCACATGAACGCGTCGATGAACCCCTTGTTCTGCGCGTTGAGCACAGTCAAGTGCTCGACGACCCACGCGAAACCGCGCCACGGATCCGGATCGGCGCATCCATCCACCACGATCTGGCGGCAGGCCCGCAGCTCGTCCGCGAAGACGCCGTCAATGAGCGTCTGCTTGGTCGGAAACCGCCGGTACAGCGTCGCCGGCCCCACCCCGGCGGCGCGCGCGACTTCGCGCATCGACGCTTCGAGACCGCGCTCGGAGAACAACGCGCGAGCGGCCTCCACGATCCGGTCGCGGTTCTCCTGCGCGTCGGCGCGAAGCTTCTGAGTCACTTCTCCGCTCATCGTTCTCACTTCCGCTAAGTGGACGCAGGCGTCCACTACGTTCGAATCGTAGCTGATCAGAGGCTCAGCACTGACCACCAGAAGGAGACGATGATGCGCGCGGTCGTGATCGAGAAGTTCGGAGACCCCTCGGGAATGGCGGTACGCGAAGTCCCGGATCCGGTCCCCGAAGCGGGCCAGGTCCTGATCACGCCCGAAGCGGTCGGGGTCGGCGGAGTCGACGCCGTGATCCGTCGCGGAACCCTCGGCACCTTCGGGTTCACCGAGGGCCTGATCCCGGGCAGCGAAGTCGCGGGCCCGATCACGGCGGTCGGCGACGGCATCGATCCGGCCTGGCTCGGACGCCGCGTGTGGGCGTTCACCGGCACCAGCGGCGCCTACGCCGACCTGGCCACCGCCGACCTCAACCGCATCACCGCCCTGCCCGACGGACTCTCCTTCATCGACGCCGTGACCCTCGGCAGCGCGGCCCCGGTCGCGCACTTCGCACTGGCCCACGCGCACTTCACCGCCGGTGAATCAGTGCTCGTACGCGGTGCGGCGGGCAGCATAGGCATCGCGACCGTGGAACTGGCCGCCCGCGGCGGCGCGAGCACCGTCGCCGTCACCACCTCCGACGCCGAACGCGGGCGACGGCTGCGCGACCTCGGCGCGACGCTCGTCCTCGACCGGGCCGGAAACAGAAGCCACAGCAGCCAGGACCACCGCACCGAATCAGACACCTTCGACGTCATCATCGACATCGTCGGCGGCGAAGCCGTCCCGGACTTCATCGACCGCCTCAACCCCAACGGCCGCCTGGTCCTCGTCGGCGTCGTGGCGGGCATGCCGCCGGCGGACTTCGGAATGCGGCTCCTGCAAGCGTTCCGGCAGTCACGCTCGTTCGCGACGTTCAGCCTCGACACCGTCCCCATCGACACGTGGAACCAGGCCCGCGCCGAGCAGTTCGAGGCGGCGGCAAAGGGAAACCTGCATCCCGTCGTCCACCAGGTGATGGCGCTTCATCAGGCTGCTGACGCCCACCGCCTGATGGACGACGGCTCGGTCTTCGGCCGCATCGTCCTCACGCCGTGAGTAACAGGACACGAAGACGAGCGACGGCCGCTCAGCGCCCGATCATGTGAGCTGAACCCCGCCGTCGATGACCAGGTCCTGACCGTTGATCCCGGTGTTCGTGAGCAGGAACTCCACGGCCCCGGCCACCTCGTCCATGGTGACCAGCCGACCGATCGGCGTCCGGGGCACAGCCGGGTGGTCCTTGAAGTCGCGCCACTTGGGGCTGTCCCCCACCACCGCCGGGTGGATGGCGTTGACGCGGTGCGGCGCGATCTCGATCGCGAGCGTCTTCGCCAGTCCCGACACGCCCTGGTTGATGACCGTCACCATCGTCGAACCCGGATACGGCTTGTCCTTGGCCACGCCGCCGAACAGCACCACCGACGCGCCGGGCCGGAACCGCGGCCGCAGCGCCCGCACCACCTCGGCGTAACCGACCAGCTTGATCGTCACCACCCGCACCGCGGCCTCGACGTCGAACGAGGCCAGCGTGTTCGGCGTCTGCTCGATGCCGGCGATGACGAGGTTGTCCACTTCCTCAACATCGGCCAGGGCCTCCACGATGCTGGCCGGCTCGGACAGATCGACCGCCAGCCCCCGGGCCGCGCCCTTGATGTTGCCCGCCGCCTCCTCGGCCCGCGCGAGGTCCCGGCTGGTGATGACGAGATCGTCCCCACGATCGGCCAGACGCTGGGCGATGACCTGCCCGAGCCCGCCGGTACCGCCGATGACAATGGTGTTCGCCATTCTTGACCCTCTTCCGTGCCTGATGGCAGTTGTCGAATGCTCCGCATCCGTCAACGTCGGGCGTCAGCGTCATGCTTCCCGAAACCTCAACCCGCTGAGTCGCCGCTGAGCTCCGCGGCGACCGCCGCGAGCGCGTCGCCGTCGGCGATGCCGAGCCGCCGCGTGGTGGCGGCGAAGGACCGCGCCGCCTCGGTCAGGAGACGGCGGGTGTCGGCGACGGTGCGGTCGTCGGCGTCGCGCGGGCTCCGGGGCGCGACCACCGTGCCGGTCCGCACCCGGCTGGTGACCAGGCTGCCGGCCTCCAGCTCGCGGTAGGCCCGCGCCACGGTGTTCACGGCCAGCCCGAGATCCCCGGCCAGCTGCCGGATCGGCGGCAGGCGGGTGCCCGGCGGTAGCGCCCCGGAGCCGATCATCGCCGCCACCTGGGCCCGGATCTGCTCATAGGGCGGGACCGGGCTGGCGTCGTCGAGCTCGACGATCATGCGGCTTCCGGAGCGGCCGGCCCGGAAACCGAGCCGTGCGGGGGCGAGGGCCAGTAGGCCAGGATCCGTCCGACGATCGGGAAGCCGATGCCGAACAGGGCACCGAACATCCCTGTCACGTGGTTGTGCATCATGACGTCGGCCGCAGCCAGTTGGGACCCGACGCACGAGCCGACCAGCACCATCCCGGCCGCGGCGAGCACGTGCAGCGACCGGGAGCGGATCGCGTCGTCGGCGGCCATCCGGTCCGGCTCGGCCAGCGGCTGCGGACGCCGCAGGACGTGGCGTTGCGCCGCGAGCGCGACGGCGCCGACGCCGAGTCCGGCGACCGTCCATGTCATCATGACCCTGATATCGCCCTCGGGGTGGGATCCACGGCGGGCGAAGCAGAAGACGGCGGTCAGCACGCACAGGACCATAGCCGCCGGCACGGCCCGGCGTCCGGCCCACGGCAGATAGTCGGCGGCGCGCCGGGACGCCAGCGACGCCGACGTGCGCGGCCCGCGGTCCAGGTGCGCGACCCGGAGTTCGGCGACGGCGGCGCCGGCGAACCAGCCGGCCAGCGCCCACTGGAACGCCAGGCCGTAGGTCCCGCCGGTGTGGAAGGTGGCCAGCACGCCGACCGTGAACCCGGCGGCCCGCCACCTGCGGGTGGTCGCCCGGTAGGCGATGATCTGGTTCCCGTTCCCGACCGTCACCCGCAGCGAGTGCAGCCGGGCGAACTCCTCGACGCGGCGGCGCGGAACCGGGCCCACCGCCGCATAGACAGTCATCAGGAGCAATACGACCAAGCTCAGCCCGAGCACGGCGATGAAGGACGTCGGCAGCATGCTGGTCAATGTAGCGAGACATTGCTACATTGTCCACGCCGAGAACGGCTCGGCCCGGGTGCCATCAGGGGGTAGGCATGACACGGACACAGACGCGGTGGGTGAGCGACGAGGTCTGGGCGGAACTGGATCCGAACGCCGGGACCATGAGCCGCGCCCAGCGCCGGCGGGCGCTCGCGGTGGCCTCGGCGGCGGTCGCCGTGCTGATCGCCGGCTTCACGATCGACCGCTCCGGCGTGGTCCAGGCCCACGTCGACTACTCCGCCGATTCCAGCGACTCCGGCGCGGCCTCGCCGAAGACGAAGTTCTTCACTCGACAGGTCGCAGTGCAGAACAACGGCTGGACCACGATCCACGTGACCAGCGTCGGCAAGGACGGCCCCGGTTTGCACCTGGTCCGGCCCAACGGCCCGGAAGGGCTCCCGAAGGACTTGGACCTCCAGGGCAGCACAGCCGTGCCGTTCGACCTGCATCCGGGCCAGATCGCGATCGTGGAGGTCGCCTATCAGGTCACTGACTGCGCAGCGGTCTCATCGGACCCGTTCCCGGTGGCGCTGCGGGTCGACCGGCCGTGGGGGACGCAGACGGTCGACATCTCGCTGCCGCTGATGCCCGCCCCCGGGATCACCAACGGGCTCGTGCCCGCGTCGGACATGATCGGGTGGCAGAAGGAGATGGCCGACGCCGTCTGCAACCCGCGCCAGTTCTGAGCCGCGCAGCTTCCAAGGCCGAGCCACTTCTGAGCCGCGCCGTTTCCGAGTCGCATTTCCGAGCCGCGCGACTGGAGACATCACAACTAGAACGAGTTACAGTTCGGCCATGAGTCTGCCGCCGTCAGTCACCTCTGAACTGCTCGCGAAGCTCACCGGCATGGTCGTCTCCACCAGCGGTCGCACGTACGCGGTGACCGAGGTCTACACCGGCGACACAGTCGTGGACCTCCCGCAGTCCGACCCCGCCGACGTCCAGACCGCCTACGCCGCAGCCCGAACGGCGCAGGCGGTCTGGGCTTCCTGGCCCCTCAAGCGGCGTACCGGCGTGATGAAGCGGTTCCACGCGCTGCTGCTGGAGCGGGGCCTGGTCGTCGCGGACCTGATGCAGGTCGAGACCGGCAAGGCCCGGCGGATGGCTTTCGAAGAGACCTGCGACGTCCTGATGGTCACCAGCCACTACATCAAGGCCGCGCCGCGGATCCTCAAGGAGCGCAAGCACGGCGGGGTGGTACCGCTGGTATCGACCTCGACCGAGGTGCGGATCCCCAAGGGTGTCATAGGGCTGATATCCCCGTGGAACTTCCCGTTCGCGACCAGCCTGTCGGACGCGATGCCCGCGCTGATCGCCGGGAACGGCGCCGTGCTGAAGCCGGACAACAAGTCCACGCTGAACGTCGCCTACGGAGTCGGCCTGCTCTACGAGGCCGGGATGCCGGCCGGGCTGGTGCAGATCGTCTGCGGTGAGGGCCCTGATATCGGCGCGGCCCTGATCGACGGCGCCGACTACGTCATGTTCACCGGCTCCACCGCGACCGGCCGGATCATCGGGGCCCAGGCCGGACAACACCTGATCGGCTGCACGCTCGAACTCGGCGGCAAGAACCCGCTGATCGTGCTCGACGACGCGAACCTGGACGAGGTGATCGCGGGCACGGTCACCGCCACGTTCCTGAACACCGGCCAGGCCTGCATGCACATCGAGCGGATCTACGTCTCCGAGCGGCGCCGGGAGGAGTTCACCAAGCGCTTCGTCCAGGCCGTGCAGGCGATCCGGGTCGCGGCAGCCTACGACTTCTCGCCGGACATGGGCTCGCTGGTGTCGGTGCCGCAGCGCGAGCGCGTGCAGTCGCACGTGGACGACGCGGTCGCGAAGGGCGCGACCGTGCTGACCGGCGGCAAGGCGCGGCCGGATCTGGGCCCGGCGTTCTTCGAGCCGACCGTGCTCACCGACGTCACCCCGGACATGACGCTGGCGACGGCCGAGACGTTCGGACCGGTCACCGCGATCTATCCCTACTCATCGGTCGACGCCGCCGTGGCGATGGCCAACGACACCGAGTACGGGCTGAACGCCAGCGTGTGGGGCGGCGACCGGAAGGCCGCCGAGGCCGTCGGGCGCCGGATCGAGGCCGGCAACATCAACGTCAACGACGGCCTGGCCGCGTCCTACGCGTCGAAGAAGAGCACGTCCGGCGGCTTCAAGGCGTCCGGGGTCGGCAGCCGGCACGGGGACGCCGGGATGCTGAAGTACACGGACGTGCAGAACGTGGCCGTTCTGAAGAGGCAGGTGCTGACGAACCCGCCGGACACCGACTGGACCAAGCAGGTCGACAAGACCGTCAAGGGCCTGCGATTCATGCGGAAGCTGGGGATCCGCTGACCCGGAGCCGAGCGCCGGTCTCTCCTCAAAGCGCCTCCTGACGTGCACTATGGTCGTCGTGTCTGCCGCGACGCCGACCGATGAGACGGGCCTCCTCGGTGCGCCGGGCTTGAGGGGAGCACTCGGGGATGGAACAGCTGACGGCTGATGATCCGCGATGGATCGGGCAGTACCGGTTGTTGCGGCGGCTGGGCGCCGGCGGGATGGGCCTGGTCTACCTCGGGCGCACCGCCGGGGGTCGGACGGTGGCCGTCAAGCGTGTGCACGCGGACTACGCCAACGACCAGGAGTTCCGTCAGCGCTTCCGGCAGGAGGTGGCCGCGGCGCGGCGGGTCGGCGGGCGGTGGACGGCGCCGGTGTTCGACGCCGACACCGAGGGGCCGCAGCCGTGGGTCGCGACCGGGTATGTCGCCGGGCCCTCGTTGCAGGCGGCGGTGAAGGAGTTCGGCCCGTTGCCGCCGGCGACGGTGCGCGCGCTGGGAGCCGGTCTGGCGGAGGCGCTGGACGCCGTGCACAAGCTCGGGCTCGTGCACCGGGACGTGAAGCCGTCGAACGTCCTGCTCGCGCTGGACGGTCCGCGGCTCATCGACTTCGGCATCACCCGCGCGCTGGACGCCGCGGTGCAGCTCACCCGCACCGGCCTGCTCGTGGGCTCGCCGGGGTACCTGTCGCCGGAGCAGGCGCAGGGCACGGCGGCCGGACCGGCCAGCGACGTGTTCTCGCTCGGTGCGGTGCTGGCGTTCGCGGCAGTCGGCGCGTCGCCGTTCGGGGAGAAGCTGCCGGTGGCGACGCTGCTGTACCGGGTGCTACATGAGGACCCTGATCTGAGTCGACTCGCTCCAGATCTGCGTCCGCTCGTCGCGGCGTGCATGGCGAAGAACCCTGCCGCACGTCCGACGCTCGACCAGCTGCGCATCGGCTTGGAGGCCGGTGGGGACAGAATGCGGCTCGGTGGCGAAGGCTGGCTGCCCCCGGCCATCTCAGCGTCGGTCGGCCGGCTGGCCGTGGAGCTTCTGGACCTCGACTCCGACCTCGACTCCGACCCCAGCGCCGACGCGGCGCAAGCCGATCCCTCGGCACAAGCCCCGACCCCGACGCTTCATCCGCAGCAGGCGGCAGCCAACGATTCGCTGCGGATGGCAGAAGCGAACCAGTTGCCGCCACAGGGTTTCCTGGCGCCTGGATACCAAGGGCAGCCGGCCTTCACGCAACCGTCCTTCACACCGCCGCCGACGGAAGCCCCGCTGACCGCGGTGGCGACGATGACCGGCTCGGCCCTTCCCGCATGGCGGAACCCGCCGCCGCCGAGCCCCAAGCGGCGCGGGCCGCTCATCGCGGCGATCGGCGCGGGTGCGGTCGTCGTGGTGGCGGCCATCGCCATCGCCGTATCGCAGTCTTCGTCCTCTGACACGTCGTCGCAGCGGCAGGGCGGCGGGAGCACGCCGACGTCGAACGCGCAGGCCGGAAAGCAGAGCTCGACGGGATCCACGGGCGGCGCGATCCCCAGCAGCTACCTCGGAACGTGGCAGGGCACGGTCACCGGATCGCAGCTCCCTTATCCGCTGCCGATGACGGTCACCGTGGCCCAGGGACGCATGGGCGACCCGGTCGGTACCGTCGCCAACGACGGCGGCAACGGCCAGACGTGCACGATCAAGACCTCCCTGGTGTCCGCCAGTGCCAGCCGCATGGTGCTGCGCTACGTGCCGGGCACCGCGAGCTCCGGTTGCATACCGATCCTGGCCGACGAGATCTACACGCTGAACCAGAACGGCTCGATGCAGATGACTGTCGGCGGCTATCTCGCGGAGCTGAACCGGCAGTAGCCCCGCGTCACAGCGTCCTGACTTTCACCCCTTGCTCATCGGCTGACTGTCTGTTAAATGCCTATTACAACGTTGTTTTCAACGTTGTCAAAGCCACCGGATGGAGCTGATCAGGCATGAAACGAAGAGCCCGGCTGGCGGTCACCGTCAGCCTCCTCGCCCTGGCGGGTTCGGCCCTGTACTCGCCGGCCGCCGCCACCGCAGTCGGCGCTGCGGTCGGCGCCGGCGGCAAAGCCCAGGCCACAGCCGCGTCGACCGCGGTCACCGACGGCAGCGCCCGGTTCGAGGTGCTCACTCCGACGTTGGTCCGCATGGAATATGCCGGGGACAACAAGTTCCAGGACGCTGCGACTTTCAACGCTGTAAACCGCTCGTTTCCGTCCGTACCGTTCACGACGTCGGTCAGCGGCGGCTACCGCGTGATCGACACCGGATCCGTGACCCTTCGCTACAAGGAGGGCAGCGGACCCTTCACCGCCGCCAACACCTCGATCACGGTCTCGGGCACCAACGCGACCGCCGCGCCATCGTTCCCGTCCTACTGCGCCTTCGGTACCGCGTGCGAAGCCGAGGACGGCCTGCTCAGCTGGGGCGCGATGGCCGCCTACGACCACAACAACCACACCGGATCCGGCTTCGTCGCGGGCTTCAACCAGGTGCACAGCGAGGTCCAGCAGGACGTCTCGGCCGTGCCGTCGAGCGGGACGTACCAACTCAGCGTCCGCTACGCCAACGCCCAGGGCGGCGACGGCCAGAGCATCACGCGCACGCTGTCGACCACGGTCAACGGCGTGCCGGGACCGACGCTCAGCATGCCGGTCACCGGTTCGTGGGACACCTGGTCCACGGTGTCGGTGCCGGTCACGCTGAACGCCGGGGTCAACAGCATCGGCATCGTGCAGAACGCCTCCGACAGCGCCAACGTGAACCTGGACAGTCTGGCCGTCACCGCCTCCGGCGCCGGCTACCCCGCACCCGGCGCCTCCAGCGCGCTGCTGACCACCGCTTACGGCGCCGGCCCCACCGACACCCTCGGCGGCTGGTCCAGCTCGCTGGACAACCAGAACCCTGCCACTGCGACAGAGCGGCCGGGGATCCTGGACCGCGACGGCTGGTACCTGCTGGACGACTCGCGCTCGGCGCTGTTGAACGCCGACGGCACGGTCACCGACCGGCCCGGCCACGGCGGGCAGCCGTATCAGGACGGGTACTTCTTCGGGTACGGAACCAACTACAAGCAGGGCCTGTCCGATCTCAATGCCCTGACGGGCAACACGAACCTGCTGCCGGAATCCGCTTACGGCGTCTGGTATTCGCGCTACTACGGCTACAGCACGTCCGACTACGAGAACACGTTGCTGCCGACCTTCCGCAGCACGTTCACGCCGCTGGACTGGCTGGTCATCGACACCGACTGGAAGGCCCCGAACCAGTGGGACGGCTGGAACTGGAACGGTTCCCTGTTCCCTGATTCCAACGCGTTCATGAGCTGGACGCAGCAACAGGGGCTGGAGACGTCCCTCAACATCCACACCGCCATCTCCGGCTCGGACCCGCAGTTCACCGGCGCGAACAGCACGGCCGGCGGCCTGTCCCCGGACGTCACGCGCTCCGGCGACTACGAGTTCGACTGGTCGAACCCGAACCAGCTGGCGGCGTACTTCAACCTGCACAAGCCCTTCGAGCAGCAGGGCGTGCGCGAGTGGTGGCTGGACTACTGCGGCGGCTGTGGGAACTCCACGGCCAGCGACCCGCACGTCGCCCCGGGCAACTTCATCAACCAGGCGTACGCCCAGGACGGCACGGCGCGCGGGCTGCGCGGCTTCTCCTTCGGCCGTATCGGTTCCTCGTCGCAGGCCGGGGACAACGGCAACTACGCGCTCGGGCCGTGGTCCGAGCGGCGCAACACCATGCAGTTCACCGGCGACACCGAGGCCACGTGGGCCATGATGGCGCTGGAGGCGCAGTTCGCCGGGGACGAGGCCGCGGCCGGGATCTCCAACGTCAGCAACGACATCGGCAGCTTCCACGGCAACCATCTGGCCGACGACATGTACGCGCGGTGGGTGCAGCTCGGGACCTTCCAGCCGGTCGACCGGCTGCACTCGGACCACGGCGACCGGTTGCCGTGGAACTACGGCGCGGCCGCCGACGCCAGCGCCGAGCGGTTCCTGCGGCTGCGGGAGGCGCTGGTGCCGTACACGTACACGCTGGCGGCGCAGGCTAACGCCACCGGCGTGCCGATCATCAGGCCCCTGTATCTGGACTATCCGGCGAGCAATGAGGCGTACAGCTTCAAGCAGGAGTACCTGTACGGCGACAACGTGCTCGTCGCCCCCATCACCAGCGCCAGCGACGCCAACGGAAACGGTTCCGTCAGCGCGTGGATCCCGCCGGGCACCTGGACCGACTACTTCACCGGGACCAGCTACACCGGACCGACCACCGTGACCATCACCGACCCGCTGTCGCAGATGCCGGTGCTGATCAAGAGCGGCGGCATCATGCCGCAGCGCGCCAACTACGTGCCGGACGCGAATTCCTCGCCGCTGACGCAGGTCACGCTCTCCGTCGCAGCCGGGGCGGACGGGTCGTTCCCGCTCTACCAGGACGCCGGCGAGGGCAACGGCTATCGGAGCGGGCAGTCCACGACCACGCCGATCTCCTGGAGCGACGGCTCCCGGACGCTGACCGTCGGCGCCGACACCGGCGGCTTCAGCGGCGCGGCGACGCAGCGTTCGTACACGCTGCGGCTGTCGAACACGGTCGCGCCGACGGCGGTGTTCGTCGACGGCGCGCAGGTGCCGGAGACGGCGTGGGCGTACAACCCGAACCTGCGGACGACGACGGTCACGACCGGCGCGCTGCCGGTCGGGTCGTCGCACACGATCAGTTTGACCGGGAGTGCGACGGCGAACCCGACGAGCGGGGAGGTGATCGGCGACGCGGGCCTGTGCCTGGACACGCGTGGCGGTACGACGACCAACGGCACGGCGATGCAGGTGTATACGTGCAACCACAGTACAGCGCAGCAGTTCACTTACACGGCCAACGGGACCACTGGGGGCACGCTGCGGGTGCTTGGGAAGTGCCTGGACGCCGCGAACGCCGGCACGGCCAACGGGACCGCCATCCAGCTTTACGACTGCAACACCACCGGGTCGCAGAACTGGGTCGCGCAGAGCAACGGCGAGCTGGTCAACCCGCAGTCAGGGCGCTGCCTCACGGTGCCCGGCGGGAACACGACTCCGGGTGCGGTCCAGCTGCAACTGCAGGACTGCAACGCGGCCGCGCCGCAGGTGTGGAAGCTGCCGCCCGGGCCGGTGAACGGGCCTGGCGGGCTGTGCGTGGACGTGGCCGGCGCCGACCCGTCGTACGCGACCAGCACGCAGCTGTGGACGTGCAACCAGACGGACGCGCAGCGCTGGTACACGCCGGGCGACCAGACGATCCGCGTATTCGGCAAGTGCCTCGACGTGAACCACGGCGGGACGGCGAACGGGACACCGGTGCAGTTGTACGACTGCAACGGGAGCGGCTCGCAGACGTGGGTGACGCAGGCGAACGGGTCGCTGCTGAACCCGCAGTCGGGGCGGTGCCTGGACGATCCGAACAACGGTGAGAAGGCGGGGGATCTGCTGCAGATTTATGACTGCGATGGGGCTGCGGCGCAGGTGTTCGGGCTTGGGGGGTAGGGGGT
>NZ_JAACYW010000308.1 GCF_015356825.1 Catenulispora rubra
ACCGTGACAAGCTCGGCGTGGGCAAGCCGTTGGCGGCGGTCGCAGCCGTCGCCCTGGTCGTCGTCGGCGCGTGGGCGCTGGTGACGTCGCAGGGCTCTGCCTCGAAGAACAAGGACACCACCGCGGCCGGGCAGACGCCGGGAGTGTCCAGTTCCGCATCGGGCGGCGCGTCCTCGGCCGCGCAGAGCACGCCGAGCGCCACCCCGACGCATTCCAGCTCCAGCAGTTCGCCGTCGGCGACGCACCACACGTCCACGTCCGCGGAACCGACTCACACGGTCACCACCACCGCGGCCTCCTCCAGCGCGGCGGTGCCGCCGCCGTCGGCGCCGAGCTCGTCGACCGGACCACTGCTCTCGTCGAGCTACCATCGGTTGCAGAACTCGGGCAGCGGGAGCTGCCTGGCCGGGGGCCCGGGGCTCCAGGCCTGCGCCGACAGCAAGACGCAGGGCTGGCAGTCCAAGGCGTCGGGGCTCCTCGGGCTCGGTGCCGTCACCGGACAGGAGCAGTTGGTCAACGGCGACAGCAACGACTGCTTGTCGGGTGGGCCCGGCGGGCTCAGCGTGAAGTCCTGCACAGGGGACCTGTCGCAGGTGTGGTCGAAGACCGGCGGTTCCGGCGGCGCCACGGAGCTGCAGAACGGCGCCGACATGCTGTGCCTGCAGGCCTCGGGCGGTTCGGTGGTGGAGGCGGCGTGCAACGGCAGCCCGAACCAGCTGTGGTCCGAGGACGGGAACGTCTGAGAACTTCAGCCATTTGTTAACAACTGAGTATGCGTAGTCCGGTAACGTCGGGGTACAGCGAGTGCGGCGACGGTCGCCGGTGGGAACAGAAGGCGGCGGGACGGTATGGTCAAGGTTCTGATCGTCGACGATCAGGTGCTGATCCGGGCCGGGATGGCGGCCATACTGCGGGCCGCCCCCGGCTACGAGGTGGTCGGTGAGGCGTGCAACGGTGCCGAGGCGGTCACGATGGCCGCGCTCACCGAGCCCGACGTGGTGCTGATGGACATCCGGATGCCGGACCTGGACGGGATCGCCGCGACCCGCGCGATCCTGGGCTCCGGCCGTGAGAACCTGCCGCGCATCCTGATCCTGACCACCTTCGACATGGACGAGTACGTATATGAGGCGCTGCGCGCCGGCGCCGACGGCTTCGTGTTGAAGGACACACCGCCCGAACGCCTGCTCGCGGCCCTGAAGGCGGTCGCGGACGGCGACACCCTGTTCTCCTCGGCGGTCACCCGCCGCCTGGTGCAGGCCTACGTCACGGCCTCGGGCCTCCAGGATGTGGCCCCGGCCGGTCCGGGACCCGGCGCGGGCGCGGTGCCCGGCGGCGCCGCGGTCTGGCCGACGGCGGGCCTGGTGCCCCGGTCGCGGCGCCCGGACGGCCCCTCGTCGGCCGAGCGCGCCGCCCTGGCCGCGCTCACCACGCGCGAGACCGACGTCCTGCGCCTGGTGGCCACCGGCCTGTCCAACGGCGAGATCGCCGAGCGGCTGGTGGTCAGCGAGGGCACGGTGAAGACGCACCTGAACCGCGCGATGGCCAAGCTGAACCTGTCGAGCCGCGCTCAGGCCGTGGTGCTCGCCTACGAGTCCGGTCTGGTGGTCGCGGGGCAGCCGCAGGCTCAGGTATAGCCCGGGTATAGCCCTGGTTGACCCCGATCCGCGATCCCGTCCCGATCTGCCCGAGTCGCAACACGCAACCCCGTTGATAACCCCTCGACCTGTCAGTGCGGGGCATCAGAATATTGGTGTTCCTCAACACGGGCATCCGGGGACCAGCGGGGAGCCGTTTTCGGGCCCCGCGCGATGGGGATGGGGTACGGGAAATGGTCAATAGTCTGATATCGCGATCTCACACCCGGGGCGCTTGCGCTCTGGCCGGTGTTCTTCTGGCCGCGTCGTTGGCGGCGTGCGGGGGCGGGAGCAGCGGTTCCTCCGCCAACCAGTACACGGGCTCGTCGTCCGACACTTCCACCGGCTCGGATTCCGGCGGGATCACCACCACCACGACCACCACGTCGGCCAGTCCCACGACCATGAGCTCCGCGGCGTACGGCCAGAGCCTGTCCTCGGTGAACTCGCAGCTGGCACCGGACTTCCAGGCGGTGGTCAGCGCCGAGTCGCAGGATGCTGTGAAGAGTGCGCTGAGCAAGCTGTCCTCGGACGCGCAGAGCCTGTCGAACGGGCTGCCCAGCGACCCGCCGGACGCGTTGTCGGCGCCGACGACGCAGCTGTCGCAGGCCCTGAGCAGCCTGTCGTCCTCGGCGACCTCCACCGCCGGCGACGTCGGGTCGGGGGTGTGCACCTCGGCTTCGGCCCTGGCCGAGTTCACGCGCTCGGACGGTGCCAAGGCCATACGGTCCGCCGCGACCGCGCTGTCCGCGATCGACGCCTCCTACGGCAAGGACGTCGCGGCCTTCCTGCCGGCGCCGATCGCCGACAAGACCAGGCAGCTGCCCAACGGCGACGTGCTCCGGCACTCCGACGGCCCGGGCTCGCTGACCATCAACAACTCCGGCACCGACGCCATCGTCACGCTGACCAAGACCGGCACGAAGACCCCGGTCGCCTCGGTCTACGTGCGGGCCGGCGCCAGCACGACGCTGAGCGGCATCCCCGGCGCGGCCTTCGACATCTACGTCTCCTCCGGGACCGACTTTGACAGCGCGGCGCAGAAGTTCACGCGGCAGTGCTCGTTCACCAAGACCGACAAGACCTGGGACTTCACCGACTCCGACTGGTCGCTGACGCTGACCCCGCAGGTCAACGGCAACCTGTCGTCGTCCACGCTGAACGCCGGCGACGCGCCGAACCCGTGACCGTGGACTGGTTCGCAGCGGCGGACGTCGACGAGCACTGACTCAGGACCTACCAGACCGACCCGACCTACCAGACCGGCAGAAACGGTGGGACGACATGGCTTCTTGGACACTGCGAGGCGTCATCACCGACCGGCGCCGCCTGGCCGGTGCGGCGGTGGCCGTCGTCCTGGCCGCCGCTGCCGGGGTCGGGGTGTGGAGCTGGCCCGACGACGGGGCGAAGGCCGCGCAGTCGCAGACCGTCGGGCCCCGGACCGACTTCCTCGTCTCCTACTCCGCCGCGGCCTCCCGGCTGGCCGGCCTCAACCCCGCCGACACCGCCGACCAGGTCCGCGACTGGATCCGGACCGCGTTGGCCGCGCACCTGGGGATGAGCACCGCCGCCGTCCGCGACGCCTCCTACGACACCCTGCCGGTCCGCGACCAGGGCTTCACCGACCTCGCCGACCAGCAGGTCGGCCCGGGCCGGGAGATCGCGGACACCAGCGGCGTGCTGCATCTGCTGGTCCCGCAAGGCGATCCGCACGAGAACCGCACCGTCGGCCTGCTGCTGGACCAGTACCGCACCGACCACGGCGCCGACCCCGAGCTGGTCCAGATCCACCACTACGTGATCGACCAGAACGCGCAGACCGTCGACGTCGTCGCCGATCCGGTGAGCACCCCCGATCAGGTCCGCACCGCGCACGGCTTCGTGGGCATGGAGATCACCACCACCGACGATCTGTCGTCGTTCCTGTCCAAGACCCAGTCGCTGTCCGAACTGTCGGTCCAGAACGGCCAGGTCTGGGCCTACGGATGGTCGTGGCCCGGCGTTCCCTCGGTCCCGATGACCGTGGACGACGTGAGCGTCCTGCAGAACGGCTACCAGGCGCACGCCTCGGGCAACGGCCTGGCGCCCGGCTTCTCGCTGGACCCGCTGTCGGCGCGCAGCGTCGCCGACGTCAAGGCGATGGCCCCGTCGGTGAGCTCTGACATCGCCGCGCGCCTGCTGGCCAACAACTGGGCCGGCTCGCCCTTCTCCTCCGCCGCCGAGGTCAAGACCCAGGTCGACAACGAGCTCTACTACCCCAGCGCCGACCAGGACGCGGCGATGGCCGCGCTCGGCCTGCCCACCGACCGCGCGCAGCTGTGGGCGCTGGACGCGGCGCTCGCCGGCCAGACCACGATGAGCCAGGCCCGCTACGACGGCGGCCTGGCCGGCACCGCGGTCGGCGACTCCCTGGCCTACGTCGACTACGTGACCAAGAACTGGGTCGCCGGCGTCGGCCAGGGCGTGCCCACCAAGGCCGTCGGCGGCTTCCTGCCGGACCCCGCGGCGGTGACGCCGTGGAGCGAGTGCGCCGGTCCGAACGATCCGACGAGCGAGTCCGGCCGATTGTGGTTCGGCCGCAACGACGGCGCGTTCGCCTCCACGTCCGACCACATCGACGTCGGCGCCGAGGCGGCCCGGCTGTTCGTCCGCGACGACGGCCCGAACGGCACCGAGGTCGAGCCGAGCTATGCCTTCGGCCGGGCCCTGCAGTGGTGGGACGTGCACCAGCAGGACATCGAGGACTACGAGCAGCAGTACCAGCGCCTGGACCAGATCATGCGCTGGAGCGGCGCGCTGGAGTGGCTGACGCACCAGGGCACGGCGCTGCTGCCGACCGAGTCGCAGAGCCCTGCGCCGGTCTCGTTCAAGGACTGGTACGCCGCCCACAACGAGCTCAAGGAACGCGCCCCGATCGACTTCGTGACGCCGCCCTCGGCGCTGAGCCGTCATCAAAGTCAGGAGGAGGCGCTGATCGTCAACCCCAGCCGGGACTACCAGGACTGCGGGTTCGTCGAGATCGAGGGCGGGGTGTCGCTCAGCGACCTCTACGACCGCACCAACGGCCAGAACTACCGGCCGGACCTGCCGACCTCGGTCACCCGGGCCGGGCTGTTCGATGCGAAGTCGACCTACGACGACACCTCCGGCACCGGCGAGATCAGCAAGGTGTCGATCGACGACTCGGGGAAGGTCTCCGAGCGCGTCGACCGGACGCTGTCCACGAACGGCGGCACGGCGACCGTGGACATCAAGGCGACCGGCCGGAAAGTCATCCCGATGGGAGACCTGAAGGTCTGGCGCACGTCCGACGCGAACCGCGAACTGACCTACAGCGTCGACGCCACTGGGCACAGCGTGGACGAGAATCTGACGTATCAGGGCAAGGATTTCGGTTCGCTGGACACCACGGACACGGCGAACATCGTCACGGTCCAGTGGCGCTCCGGCGCGGTGGACCGGCTGCGGCAGGCGCTGTCCTCGGTCCAGGCCAAACTGTCCCGTGGCGTCTCCGGTTCGGTCCCGGCTGCGTCGGACGGTGTCCTGTACGAGATGAAGAACGCCGACGGGACGTTCAAGGACCGGATCGGCGGCTCCGGACAGCCGTGGCTCGCCGTCGCCGCCACGGTGCCCGCCGTCGGGGACTCCCTGACCATCCGGATCGGCGGACCGGACCAGGTCAAGGGCGGCGCGTCGTTCATGTCCGGGAGCTTCACCGCCGGCCCCGGACCGCCGCCCGGTGGTGAGGGGTATCTCAATGTTCTGCCGCCCTCGGACGGAAACCCCGCCGTGGCCGCCTTCACGGGCCAGCCAGACCGATTCGATCCCGCCATCACCATCAGGACCCTGACCGGCCAGACCGCTACGCTCTTCGAGACCGGTGCCGGGGTCGAGGTCTTCGCGACCGATCCGGTGCTGGGAGTGGACGGTTCGGTGGAAGGTGCCGCGTTGCTTAGTGACTTCCCGAAGATCAAGAAACTGATCGAGGCCGCGGAGCGGGACAAGGACGGCAGGCTCCAGGCCGCCGCGCTCGGCCCCGACGGCGGCGACGGCGTCGCGCTGGTCGCCCACGACGGCTCGGTGACGCTCGCGCCGATGGACAGCCTGATCGGCGGCCGCGTGCTGCGCGCGCTCGGGCCGGAGATGGACGGCACCGCGGTCTTCGACGTCCTGAAGCAGCACGCCGGGATCCCGGACGAGATCGAGCAGGAGGATGCCAGTCCCCTGACACCCGTCGGCACGCCGGTCACGATGTTCCTGGGCAGCGTGCTGCGGATGCCGGGCGTGGACGCCGTGTACTTCAGCCCGGGCCTGCGCACCGCACTGCACCTGGCGGCCGGTCCGATCGTGCCGGAGCCGTTGTCGCCCAAGACCGAGGTGACCGTGGTGCCGGTGACGGCCGGCCACGACCCGCGAGCCGAAAGCACCACGGCCCAGCCGGACATCCGGGACTTCGAGGGCGCGGCCTGGTGGGCGGTGAGTACCGCGGGGCTCATCGACGCCGTCGGACAGTCGGCGTGCCCGCCGTTCGCGGGGACGCCGGTGACGACCGGGCCCGGTGGCGGCGCGCCGTCGATGCCGTCAACGCCGTCAACGCCGCCGGCCTCGGCGGGGGTGCCGTCCGGATCGCCGGTGGGCGTCGGCACGCTTCTGCTCGTCACCACGGTCAGCACGGGGCAGCCGGTGTGCTGATCCGGACCGGGACTGATCCGGCTGAGCTGGCTGATCCGGCTGATCGGACTGGTCGATCGTGAGCGAGAGGTACTTCCTCGACGCCGGGGAGCCGCTTGCCGAAGCCTTGGAGGAGGCACGCGCGGTTGCGCGGCAGGCGGACGCCAGCGCGACCGTAGGTGCCGCCGCCAGCCTGGTGGAGCAAGTGGACGCCGCGTACGGCCGGGTCCTGGAGCTGGTCCCGGCCGACGACGCGGGGCTGTGGGCGCTGCTCGCGGCCGAGCACGTCGGCGTCGTCCGGGCGATCGGCGCGTTGACCACCGCGGCCTACCGGTGCGACCGCTACCTTCCGCAAGTCCGGGCCCTGACACACCGTCTGCCGCTGCTGATCGAGCGTGCCCAGGTGCGCTCCGAGTCCGGCCGGCACGCGAGCGCGGCCACCGACGCGGCCGAGATCCGCAAGGCGCTCGACGACGATCCGGGCGCCGAACTCGACCTCGCCGACCATGCCCGACTGCGGCGGGTGGAAGGGCTGGCTGCAGCTGCCGTGGGGGACCGCGTCACGGCCGACCGGTTTCTGATCGAGGCGCGCGGTGCGTTCCAGTCCATCGGCGACTCAGACGCCGTGGCGGTCATCGACCGCGATCTGCGGCTGATCCGGGCGCGCGGCGGCTCCGATCAGGCCACTTCAGAGATCCTCGCCGAGGACGCAGAGGCCGAGCCGATGTCGGCACCGCGCGCCCTGGCTCACGCGCTGGCCCTGAAGAACCAGCACCGCTATGAGGAGGCCTTGCAGGTCGTGGTGGCGCTGCTGGCCGCCGACCACCTCGACGACGCGCTGCGGCTGCCGGTGCTTGAGGAGCTGGTCGGCCTGCTGGTGGCGCTGCGTCGCGGCAAGGCGCTGAAGGCGCTCAGTGCCGAACTGCCACAGACATTGCAGACCCTGGTGAGGGCCGGCGGTTCGGTGGAGGGGACCGAACCGCCGGCCGTACGTTTCATCAGGGTCCTGTTGAACTGCTTCCGGCTGCTCGACGCGGGACAGGCTGAGCGGGCCCGGACCGAGCTGAACGCGGTCCGCGCGCTGGCCGTCTCCGACCGGGATCGGGCGCACTGGCACGTGGCGTCCGGGGAGGTCTCGATCGCGGTGTTCAAGCGCCGGAAGGCGGGGTCGGACCTCGACGAGGCGGTGTGGGATCTCGGCGCGGCCTGCGAATACGCGGTCGCGGATCAGCTCCTTGAGGTGCGTATCCGGGCTCTGCGACTGCTCGGCGAGGCGTTCGAGCTGCGCAAGGAGCCCGATCAGGCCTCGGACCGCTGGGCCCGGGCGCACGCGCTGGAGGAGGACCTGGTCGCCCGGCAGGTCAGCGACGAGGTGCGGGCGACGCTGCTGGAGGACATCCCCACCGAGCACGACGAGCGGGTCCGGGTCGCCGCCGAGCTCGCGGTGGCGGGGCCGGGCGACGCGGCGGCGGTGACCGGCGTCGCGTCGGCGATCGTGGCGATGGAGTCGGCGCGCGGCGCGGCGATCCTCGGGCGGATCGCTCCGGACGCGGAGAGCGCGCTGCGACGGCTGCCGCCGGCCGGCGACGGGGCCGCCGCGTGGGAGTGGCTGCGGGGGATCGCCGCCGCGACGGCGCGGGACGAGGCGATCTGGATCATGCACGCCCGGCCGGACCGGGTGCACCACGGCATCGTCGGACGCGGCCTGGTGCATCACGTCGATCTCCCGGCGGACCGGGGCGAGTTGGAGAAGCTGGTCAAGGCGCTGCGCAAGGAATGCAACGAGTACCGGCTGGCCCAGGCTGCGGGGCGTGCGCAGGTGTCTCAGCTCATTGAGCGGCTCGGAGCCGCGATCGGTGTCGAGACGGTGCTGGGATTGGTACCGCGACGGGTCAAACGGTTGGTGGTGATCGCCGGCGGGGTGCTGTCCGAGATTCCGTTGGCCGCGTTGCCGATCAAGGCCGATTCGATATCAGTTCCCATCGTTTCCCGGTTCGCGGTGTCGGACCTGCCGTGCCTGTCCGCGCGTCCGTTGCTGCGTCAGAGGTCTGTCGGGAACCGCGGCGGTCGGGCGTTGCTGGTCAACGCGTTCGAGGCCACACCCGAGGATTTCGAACGGGAGCTCCGGCGGGTCCACTACCGGCGCGTGCGCATCCTCGGCCACGGCCAGTCCGACGCGAAGGACGCTTCCCAGACCTGGCTCCAGTTCGCCGGCAAGAAGAACGATCGGGACGGCCGGATCCACCCGGGGCGGTTCCAGCAGGCGGATCTCAGGTCCTGCGGGACGCTGATGCTCGGGGCGTGCGAATCGGGGATGGCTCAACGCGTGGGACGTGATGAGCGGACCGGTTTCGTGCGGGCCGGACTGCACGCCGGCGCCGCCTCGGTGGTGGCCGCGCGGTGGATCGCAGAGGTCTCAGTCACCACCGCACTGCTGGACCGGTTCGAGGACTACCTGCGATATCTGCCCCGCGACGTGGCGCTGCAACGCGCGCAGCTCGACGTCCGGGCCGGGCGGGTGGCTCCGGCCGCGGAGGTTCCGGAGCCGGAGCATCCGGCGTGGTGGGCCTGCTGGACTTTGTACGGGGATTCGGGGCATCAGGTCAGGGCGCCTATATTGCGTGCGTCGGCTTGTCGGCCGGCGCTGCTCTTCCGCCGCCTGTTCCGCACACCCTGAGACCGAATGAGAAAACATGCCGCATCATCGTGAGGGGCGTGGTCCCGCCGTCTTCATCTCCTACGCGACGGCCGACCGCACCGAGGTGCTGAAGTTCCATCAGGACCTGCTGGAGCGGGGGATCGATCCGTTCCTGGACATCATGGACATCCTGCCCGGCGACGATGTGGTGATGAGCATCAACGGCGCGCTGGAGCGGTCGGACTTTTATGTGCTGGTGTGGTCCGCGGCGGCACGCGACCGGTACTGGGTGAACAGCGAGATCTCCGCGGCGATGGTGCTGGAGCAGCGGCGCGCGCGGCCGTTCGTGTTCATCGTGCGCCTGGACGACAGCGAGCTGCCGCCGGTGCTGGCGCCCCGCCGGTACCTGGACGCGTTCGGCGGACGGCGCGCGGTGGCCGCGGACCAGCTGGCGGCGGTGTGGACGCGCGACCGCGCGGTCGGGACGAAGGTGCTGCCCGCGCCGGCGCCGGTGGCCGAACCCGCGTCGGCCGATGAGGCGCTGCTGCACGTCTACGCACGCAACCAGTCGCTGAACGTCTCGCACGAGGTGCGGATCCACGCCGGCGCCACGGTACGAGAGCTGGTCGCCGCGCTCGCCGAGCAGCTGGCGCTGCCGACCGAGGCGTCGGAGTACGGTGGCGCGGTGGGCGTCCGCTTCAGCTACCGGTACCGGCTCGGCGGCGAAGCGCTCGCGGCGGACTCCGACTCTGACTCCGACGCCGGCTCCGGCTCCGGCTCCGACGTCCCGCTGGCGCTCGCCGAGGGCGACGTCGTGGACATCGAGGTCGTCGTGGAGCCGTTCGGCCCGGACGGCGCGCTGGCGGATCCGGTGTCGTTCCTGCCGACCCGTGACTACGCGATCCCGCCGGAGATGATCAGGGATCTGTGTCAGAAGGCGATCGAGCATCTGCTCGCGGAGGATCCGGACGCCGATCAGGATCCTGATGAGGACTGAGTAGCCCTCAGACCGTCCGCCGATGCAGCCACTTGTGCCATTCGGTCGCCTCCGAGCTGTGGCCGTTGCGGCGGAAGGCCTGCTGCATCGGGACGTTCAGGGTGTCGGTGTCCGAGAGCATGGCGTGGAAGCCGAGATCCCGCGCCGTGCGATTGGCCAGCTTGAGCAATGCGTCGACATGACCTCGGCCGCGATGCGCGGGTGCGACGCCGATGTACGTGATGGTTCCCACGCCCGGGTCGAACTCGCCGACCGAGACGAAGCCCACGGCCTGGCCGCTCGCGATGTCCTCGGCCAGCAGCCAGGTCGATTCGGTCGTGCTGTCCAGGAACGCCTTGGCCCAGTTCGCCGGACCCATCGCGACCGTCGCGTCGGTGTCGACGCGGTCCAGCGTCTCGGTTGAGCACGCAGCGATCAGCTGGGTGAACCGGTCGGTGCCGACCTCTGCCAGGCGCCGCACGGTGACGCCGTCGGGCAGCGGCAGGTCCTGGCCCTCGTCGGCCCACCAGAACCCGTCCTTCTCCTGCCACAGCTCGAAGCCGCAGGACTCCAGCAGCGCGACGCGCTCGGCCGGGGCGCGGTGGACGGCCACGTTGGTCGAGGCGTTCAGCACCTCACCGGGGCGGGCTGCGGCGATCGCCGCCTCCAGCACGAGCCGTGCTGCGTCCCGGTGGCCGGGCCGCCAGCGGAGGTTGACCAGACGGCCGGTCTCGTCCCCCATCCAGGACTTCGCCATGAGGTCACCCTCGGCGACCTGGACGCCGTCGGTAACGGCGATGAAGGGGGTGCGTGGGCCCAGCGGATTCGCGTCGGCGATGTCGCCGAGGCGGGTGACTACTGTCAATTCGGTCCCCGGTTTCGGTGCTGCGGTCTGGCTGTCGCGTGGTCTGGCGACCGGGGGCAGGTTACGGGGGCCACGCTGCGGCGTTCAAGCCGATAAACGCTCGCTGAGGTGTCCGAACGATAACAGCGCGTAGGCGCTGCCCGCGTGCCGGATCTGGCCGGACCACACCAGTTCCAGGGCTTGTTCGTAGGTCAGCCAGCACAGCGCCATGTCGGCCTCGCCGCCCTCGCGCGCGGCCTCGCCCTGCGTCAGTCCCTGGGCGGCGAAGACGTGGTCGACGTGGTTGGTGAGGCTGTCGGCGCCGTTGACCGCGCCGATCGCGGACCAGCGGGTGGCGCGCAGGCCGGTCTCCTCGGCCAGTTCGCGGCGGGCGGCCGCGACCGGGTGCTCGTCGTAGGGCTCGATGGTCCCGGCGGGCAGGCGCCACTGGACGCCGCCGTGCGTGTAGATCCATTGGCGGGTCAACAGGACCCGGCCGTCGTCCGCGACCGGCAGGACGGTCACCGAGCCGGGGGTGGCCACATGGTGGTAGACGTCGGCGGCGCCGTCGGGGCGGATCACGGCGTCCTGGCGGACGTCGAACCAGGGCGTGGCCAGGACGACGACGCTGTCCAGGCGGCGCCAGTCGGTGGATTCGGCCGATTCGGCAGTTTCGGCAGCCTCGGCGGTTTCGGTGGTGGCCACGGCTTCCGTGGCTTGTGCGGGTCCTGCGAATCGTTCGGGTCGTTCGGGTCGTTCCTCGGCGGCGCCGGTTCCGCTCGCGCCCGCGCTGTCAGTGTTCATCAGGCGCGTCGGGTGTCGACGAGCGCTTCGTCGAGGCTGTTTCGCAACTCTCGCAAGGCACGGACGTTGTGGTGGCGCATCAACGCCCGGGACAGGCCGCGCAGTTCGGCGTTGGCGCCCGCGGAGCGGACCAACCCGACGTCCTCCAACACTTGGAGCGTCACGACCTGCATCTCGTCCAGTTCGCCCGCGGCTTCGTAGGCGAGGGCCAGCCTGGCTCCGAACAACGCGCGGGAGCGGTGTGCCTCGGTCGGCGTCCGCTCCAGGGCGTCGGCCAGGAACTCGCTGGCCCGCTGCGGACGTCCCAGGTCGTAGTGGCACCAGCCGGCTATCGCGTTGTCCAGCCCGCCGACGGTGACGGAGCCGACGACCGGCTCGTCCTGCGCGACGCGTTCGGGATGCAGCAGGTCGCGGGCGTGGTCCAGGGAGCTGATGCAGCGTGCGTGGTCGCCGCGTACCGCGAACGCCTGCGCCTGGCGGTGTGCGGCCAGGCCGCGGCTGCGGGCCCGGGCCCGCGGGTCCTCCAGCACCCGGCCGGCCAGCTCCATGGCCGTCGTCGGATCCCCGTCGTACAGCGCCAGCTCCGCCTCCCGGACCAGCGTGTACACGGCCAGGTCCTCGGCCTCGGCGCGGGTCGCCAGGTCCGCGGTGCGGCGGGTCCAGGCCAGCGCGTGGTCCAGGCGTCCGGCCTCCTGGCACATCCAGCCGATGAACTCGGCGTAGCGGGCCGCCAGCAGGCACAGCTGGGGCGCGGCCGTCTGCGAGGTCTGCTCCAACTCCATCAGGGTGTTGAAATCGACGATCAGCCGGCGCAGCACCAGCTCCGGCGGCAGCTGCTGGCTGAGCTTGCGGTGCCGGTCGAACTCCTCGCGGTAGTGCGCCAGCAGCCGCAGCTCGTCGGCCTCGGCGCGGGCCACCGAGGGACGCAGCGCGAGCGGCACGGACAGCGCGTCGCCGAAGGCGACCAGCTCGCGTCCCCAGTCCGGCTCCCCGTCCGGACCGGCCGCGGCGCCGGATCCGCCCCGACGCCGCGGTTCTTCGGGCACCAACGCGACCAGGTCTCCGTCGGCGCCCAGCTCCACATCGATCAGGGTGGCCAGCCGCCGGTTGGCCGGGAGCCGCCCCGTCTCGATCTTGCTCAGGTAGCCCTTGTCGTAGTGCACGCTTTCAGCCAGCGCGGCCAGCGACTTCTCGCGGCGCATGCGCAGGCGGCGCATCTCGATCCCGAACTCGGACACGATTCCACCATAGCCAGCGTTGGGCTTGTAAAAGAGGTCTGAGACTGCTTTGTTGCCAGGTTGCGTGTTGTACGTATCCGACGGAGGTCCCGTGGCTGACGATATCGAGGCGCTGGAGGCGGAATACCGGCACGCATTGCGGCAAGTCGACGAAGACCTCCGGTTCGCCGTCAGCGAGGTGGCGCCGGAGCTCTTGGAGCGGGCCCATCTCGATCCGCCGCCGACTTTGCGGGCCCGGCCGACCATCGCAGACTACGAGCATGACCTGGCGCGCGTGCGGCGTCCAGGGTTGGACGCCTTCGGGCATCTGCGCGATCTGGTGCTGATCGGTATCCGGGTCGGCACGATCAGCGTCGATGACGTGTACCGGCGGGTGCGTCCGGCGACGGTGGCGCTGACGGTGTTGTTGGATCCGGGGGCCGGGGCGACGGCGGTGACGGCGGCGGCGTTGGCGCGGCGGATCCGGCGGGGCGCCGGGTGGGGTGTCTGTCTCTTATACACATCTGA
>NZ_JAACYW010000309.1 GCF_015356825.1 Catenulispora rubra
GCCCCGCCCCGAGCACCGTCCCCGTCTCCGGCTTGAACACCCAATGCTTGTACAGCCAGAAGTTGTACAGCGTGATGACCACCGTCGACAGCGGCTTGGCAATCAGGTAGTTCACCCCAGCACCGGTCAGCGAATACATCAGCACCTGCGTGACACCCAGGTTCACGCAGACCAGCAGCGCGAACCGCACCGTCTGCTTGTGCACCGCACCGTCGCGCGCGCCGTGCTCGGCGAACGTCAGCATCCGGTTGATCGAGAAGTTCACACCGAACGCGATGAGGTACGCCAACCCCGTCGCCAGCCACAGCGGAAACTTCATCAGGCCGTGCGTCAGATACAGCACGACCTCTTCGGTCACCAGCGCCGAACCGCCGCTGAACGCATAACGGACGAACGTGTTCTTCGCCAGTGTCCTGATAAGCCCAGTCATGACAGCGCGTCCTGCGGCACCTGGGCCTCGCCCGCGCCCTCACCGGCAGCCGGCTCGGCAGCCCCGGCAACCGCCGCACGCCGCCGCTGGAACCACCAGACACCGCCCAGCGCCAACAGACCCACCGTGCTGCCTCCGATGCCCGCGTAGAGCCCCGGAGGGGTGAAGGACATCGAGATCCGGTGGGTCCCGGCCGGAACCGGAACACCAGTGAAGGTACCGAGCAACTCGGTGGTCTTCACCGACTTCCCATCGACCGTGACCGACCAGCCCGGAATCGTCGGAACCGACAGAAACACCGTCGCCGCTCTGTCCCCACTCGTCGTGGCCGCCAGCCCGGTGTCGTTCCAGCGCACGTCAGTCACCCCACCCCCACGCAGCTGCGTCAGCTTCGCGTCGACAGCGATCGGGTCCAAGCCGCGGATCGGATTGGCGGGAATCGTGTACGAGTTGTGGAGCGGCAGGTTCTCGCTGAACATCGTCACCGTGAACGCCCCGGACTCAACACTTCCCAGGTCCTGGATCCCGTTGTCGAACCCGCCGGGGTAGGCGATGTTCGCCTTGTCCTTCGACGGGCTGTCCACCGTCAGCGGCGCCGGCCGATTCTGGCCGTCGACCCGGACGAAGGAAAGCCCGGTCGGCTGCCCGGTCGGCGCGTACATGTACAGCTGCCGCTGCCCCGAGGACTGGCACTGCCACACGATCTTGTCGCTGTAGAGCTTCTTGTCAGCGCTGGCCTTGGCCGGCACCTTGATCGACACGCTTCCGTCCGCGGCCGGCGTGACCGTCACCCCATCGCTCGCAGTGACCGTCGGACTGCCGCACATCGACTGGAACGCCCCGGGCATCCCGAACGCCTGCTCCTGTGTGGCGAAGGGAGAACTCGCCGGCGCCGGCGCGGTGAAGTTCGCCAGATCAGTACCGGTGAGCCGGAACCCGACCGGCAGCGTGTCGTTGATCTTGTAGACCGTGGTGACGTCCGGCGTCGGCGACAGCTGGCCGGGCTTGGCCGGCGCGGTGTCGTTGTACGTCTTCTGCAACGTCGTGCCGAGCCGGTCGATGGTCCCGTCGTTAGTCTCACGCGTGGTGCCCACCAGGTACTGGTAACCCAGGAGCGCGTCGGTGAACAACGTGGCGCCGGTGTGCGCGGACCAGACGTACGAGGGGTAGTGCGCGAAGCCCAGGTTCGCCATGTTCTGGTGCAGGCTCGCCGCGGACAGCGAGGAGAAGTGCGTGAACGCGAAGTTGCCGTAGCGCAGGCCGTCGTTGGTGCTGCGCAGGTTCTGGTCGTAGCCCTCGGCGCGGAAGAACTCGTCGTTGCTCGGCTGAAGGGACGCGAGCGCAGTGCCGTACGACTTCGTGGGCGAGGAGTACCAGTTGGTCCAGGCGACGGAGCCGTTGCTGTTGCCGGGCTGCTTGCCGAGCGTCTTCTGGCCGATCAGCGAGGCCGAGCCCGAGGCGTCCACGGCCAGCACCGCGACCGCGGCCACGGCGGCGATCTTCGGCGTGGCCAGCTGCTTGGGCATCCAGCCCAGCCACTTGACCATCGGCTCGTCGGCCGGCCGCACCCGCAGGTACAGCGCGAACGCCAGGAGCGCGGTGCCGACCACCAGGATCAGCGCGTCGAACTGCACGACCGCCGGCCGGATGATCCACGGGTAGCTCTGGCGCCCCCAGTACAGCACCACGAACCACGCCGCCGCGCTCACCCCGAGCCACTTGATCTGCTTCACCGAGTCGATGCCGACCCAGGCCCGGAACGCCAGGAACGCCAGCAGCGCGGTGATCAGGAACGCGAAGCGGAACGGGAAGGCGTTCGGCATCTGGCCGCCGTGCATCAGGATGTAGAGCGGCTTGACCTCCATCGCCAGGATCAGGAACGCCAGGACGGCGCCGAAGGCGATCCGCTCGGCCCGCTTGATGCCCTTCACCATGAAGAACAGCGGCACCAGCACCAGGATCAAGGTCGCGGACCCGACGTTCGGCGTGAGCGACGTCCCGCCGTCGGTGGTGCCGCCGAAGAACCGCACGAGCATCGACAGCACCGGGATCGGCGGGTTCACCGAGGCGTCGACGTGCAGGCTCGTCTTCTGCTTCAGGCCGCCGAAGTAGGTCGGCACAATGAAGGCGGCGGCGAGCAGTCCGCCGATGACACCGGCCAGGGCGAACCGGCCGGCGGTGCGCAGGAAGTCGGCGCGCTCGAAACGCTCACGGACCCCCACGTAGCGCGCCAGCGCGTACAGGCACACGAAGACGCAGACCATCGCGCCGGTGTAGAAGTCGATGGCCAGGTTCAGGCCGATCGCGATCGCCAGCGCGGTGACCCGGCCCTTGGCCAGCAGCCGCTCCACGCCGAGCAGCGCCCACGGCAGCAGGTACAGCGAGTCCAGCCACATGATGTTGAACGCGTAGATCAGGGAGAAGGCACCCAGCGCGTAGGCGGTGGACAGGACCACGATGACGGTCTTGTTCACCACCGAGTGCAGCCCCTGGCCGAAGTCGCCGCGGAACTTGCGCAGGAACAGCGCCATCCCCAGGCTCGCCGAGGCCAGCTTCAGCAACATGATGAAGCCGATCATTATCGGCAGCCGGTGGTCCGAGGCGAACAGCGTCAGCAGCCCGAAGGGGCTGGTCAGGTAGTACGCCACGATCGGCCAGAAGTTCATGCCGCCGTCGGCGCGCCAGGTGAACAGCAGCGAGCCGTGGCCGGTGAGCGCCTGGTCGAAGTACGAGTAGAACTGCGCGTACTGGTTGTTCAGGTCGATCATGAACACCGTGTACGTGCCGTGCGGGTCGAACGGGTAGATCCCGCGGTCGGCCAGTATCGCCCCGTAGACCACCGCCGGGACGACGAAGGCGAGGACCAGGTACAGATTGCGGCGCAGGCCCCGCCAGACGGTTCTGCTCACTGGATTCCGTTCAGCTCTCGCGCCCCGGGGACGCCGTTGACCGGGTCGGACTGTTCGTCGGCCGCGGAGGCGGCGAGCGGTGCAGGGGCGGCAGGCGGTGCGGACGCCACGGTCCCGGCCGCCAGCCGGTGGTCCCCGGAGATGGCCAGGAAGTCGCTCTGGTGCCGCAGCGGGCCGGACTCGGTCTCCTTGACCAGGTAGTGCGGCCGCTGCTTGGCCTCGTAGTAGATGCGGCCCACGTACTCACCGATCACGCCGACCGTGAACATCTGCAGGCCGCCGATACCGACGATGGCCGCGATGGTGGTGACGTAGCCGGGGGTGTGGTTGCCGTGCAGCATCGCCGCCACGATGATCCACAGCATGTAGGCGAAGGAGACGCTGAAGAACAGAAAGCCCAGGTAGATCACCAGGCGAAGCGGCTTGTTGTTGAACGACAGCAGCGAGTCCACGCCGTAGTCCAGCAGCCGCCGGAAGGACCACTTGGTCTCGCCGGCCTCGCGCACCGCGTTGCGGTAGTTGAAAGTGACCGCGTCGAAGCCGATCCAGGCATACAGGCCCTTGGAGAAGCGGTTGTACTCCGGCATCTCCAGCAGGGCGTCGACCGCGCGCCGGGACAGCAGCCGGAAGTCGCCGACCCCGTCCACCAGCTCGACGTCGACCATCCTGTTGATCAGCTTGTAGTAGGCCCGGGAGATGAACGACCGCACCTTCTTGTCGCCCTCGCGGTCCCGCTGTGCGATGACCTGATCGAAGCCGTTCTTGTGCAGCGCGACCATGCGCCCCAGCAGCTCCGGCGGGTGCTGCAGGTCGGCGTCGATGATGATCACCGCGTCCCCGCTGGCCCGCTTCAGCCCGGCCAGCATCGCCGGCTCCTTGCCGAAGTTGCGGCTCAGGGCCACGTATTTGACCTCGGGGTCCTGCGCCGCGAGCTTCTTCATCAGCTCCAGGGTGCCGTCGCGGGAGCCGTCGTCGACGAAGACCAGCTCCACCTCGTCCGCTATCCCCGCCGTCTCGACACGGACGACCTCGTGAAACCTCGCCAAAACCGCTTCTTCGTTGAAGCACGGGACGACCAGGGACAGACGCATGGGATCTCCGGTTATGGACGTGGACTGCGGGGCCAGGCTACCCGAGCACGCCGCGACGGACGGCATTACTGCAGTGAGGACGCATGTTTTCGGACAACCAGTTCCGTCAGCGGGAAGTCCGGCGCCCGGCGATCGCGCAGGTGCCGCATCACGGATCCGTAACGTTCGACAACCAGTTCGGCGTTGCGGCGTCCAACAAAACGCAAGGCATCGCGAAACCATCCCGTCGAGTCCCATGCAACCCGCAGGAGTCGTGTCATGCGTCCCACTCTCCGCAAATCTCTGGCGGCCTCGGCCGTCCTGGCCAGTTCCGTCGCGGCGATCGCGGTCGGCTCGGCGGGCTCGGCCCAGGCCGCCAGCCCCGGATCGGCCGGCTCGCCGCTGAGCATCAGCGACGGTTCCGGGAACATCACGTTCAGCACGCACACGGTGCACATCGGCGGCTCCGTCACGGACGCCGCCTGGTCGCCGGACGGCGGCCACGTCGCCTACATCGACGGCAACGGCCAGCTCGCGGTCGCCAACGCTGCCGGCGGCGACGTCCGGGAGCTCACGCACAGCAGCGCCACCCGCTCGCACCCGACGTGGGAGGACGGCGGCTCGGAGATCATCTTCGCGGAAGGCCCGGCCGCGGCGTCAAAGCTGATGTCGGTGGACGCCAACGGCCTGACCATGGGGTCGCCGACGGTCGAGACGCTGGTCGCCGAGACCGCCGGCGACAAGGGCTCGGACACTTCGCCGGACGCGACCTTCCGGCCCTGGAACCCGTACGACCCGAACACCCTGCCCCTGAGCCGGCTGGTCTTCCAGGAGAACGGCCAGGTGATGATCCTGGACCGGAACTCCCGCGGGCCGCAGGCCGTGAAGCTGGTGGACGGCACCGACCCCTCGGTCGCCCCGGACGGCCACGCGGCGGCCTTCGTCGACCCCGGCGGGCAGATCGACACCGTCGCGCTGCCGGTCCCCTTCGACTCGCACGGCAACCCGGCACCGGTGATCACCCACGTGACGAACCTGGCCGTGCCCGGCTTCTCGCACCTGACCTGGTCGCCGGACAGCAAGACGATCGCTGCCGAGGGCATGATCCTGCACATGGGCCCGACGCCGCCGGAGCCCAAGGACGTGGTGACCGTCCCGGCCGCCGGCGGCACCCCGACCGAGGTGCGCAGCACCCCGGGGATCCCGTCCTACCAGCCGCTGAACGTCAAGCAGGTGGACCGGGTCGCGGGCGCGGACCGGATCGGGACCGCGATCGCGGCCTCGCAGGCGGTCTGGAACAAGGGCGGCGATGCGAGCTCCGTCACCCCGCACGCCAACAACCTGGTGCTGTCCCGCGACGACCAGTTCGCCGACGCGCTCAGCGGTTCGGCGCTGGCCGAGCGGTTCGGCGGCCCGCTGCTGCTGACCCAGAGCGCCGGCCTGAACCCGGCGGTGCGCGCGGAGATCAGCCGGGTGCTCGGCGCGCCGACATCGCAGTACACCCAGACCGTCTATCTGCTCGGCGGTGAGAAGGCCCTGTCCCCGGCCGTGTTCAACGCGGTCAAGGCCATGGGCTACAACGTCCAGCGGATCGGCGGCGCCGACCGGTTCGCCACGTCGGTCGCCGTGGCGAACAAGATCACCAACGGCAGCACCCCGCAGCGGATCTTCGTGGCCACCGGCGAGAACTTCGCCGACGCGCTGTCGGCCGGCGCGGCGGCCTTCCAGCCCATCCCGAACGTCGGCTACGGCAACGGCACCGTCGTCGTCCTCACCAACGACAAGGCCATGCCTTCGGCGACCGCGGCCTACCTGAACAGCGCCGGGCACAACCCCTCGGGCACGAGCGTGCCGACCTACGCGATCGGCGGCCAGGCGGACACCGCGCTGCGCACGATCGGCTACAGCACCGGCGGCGCGAAGCAGTTCACGCCGGTCTGGGGCGCCGACCGCTACGCCACCTCGCTGCTGGTCGCGAAGGACTTCTTCGACGGCCCCGCGAAGGTCGGCTTCGCGACCGGCCTGAACTGGACCGACGCGCTGTCCGGCGGCGCCCTGATGGGCCACCTGGGCGGGCCGCTGCTGCTGACCGACCCGAAGGCCGGCCCGAGCGCGGACGTGACGACGTGGCTGCACCGCACCGCGCCGGAGCTCACCAGGGCGCTGATCTTCGGCGGCAACGTCGCGGTGGCGCCGTCCGTGAACTCGGCGGTCGGTTCGGCGATCGCCGGGGCGGCGGGGTACAGCGTGGCGACGAACCCGACCGGGCTGTACTGATAGCGCGGTACTGATAGCGCAATACTGATAAGGCAGTAATGCCGCCACGGTACTGATGTCCGGGGGCTGCCGGCGGGCGTATCAGGACCCGCGCAGCGCCTTCAGAAGAGCCGTGTAGCGGGCCTCCGCGGCCAGCTCGTCGTCGAGCAGATAGGGCGGGCACTCCGGGATCCCCGGGGTGCCCGCTTCGTCGTCCACGGCCTTGAGCAGCTCCGGCAGCTGCTCGTCGCCGAGTTCGTGCGGCCGGAACTCCCGCAGGCCGCGGAAGCGGAACATCACGAACTCCCCGACCGAGGCTTCGAACTCTTCGAAGCCCGCCACGGCGCCGCCGTAACCGCGCTGTTCGCCGCGGGTGATCTCGAACCCGAGCGCGGCGACGTCATTGGCCCGCCGGGCATTGGGCCGGGCCAGCCAGGGGCAGACCACCGCGGCGTAGAGCATGCAGGCGCGGTGCCCCGGCGGCTCGACGGTCGCGGCGTCGTTCGCGTATTCGGCCCCTGCGGCCAGCGCCGCCCCGATCGCGTCCGCCTCCGGCCCCGCGACCACGCGCCAGACCGGCTCGCCGGGCGCCATCGGCGTCCCGCAGACGGAGCACCGGCGTTCGGCGGCACAGATCAGGATCCTGGCGGTTCCGGTCGCGGCGAACTGCGGCTCACCATCTTCCCAGGGCGTAATCGCCAGCACCGGATATCCGCGCAGATCACGTGGCCGGGCGGCGATGCGGGCCGGCATCGGGACCTCTTCGAAACGCATGGCTCCCAGTATGAACATAACGAATCGGCAACGGCGACCAACCCTTCGATCAACGGTGCGTCATACCGTGCGACAGGGCTTTGAACATGAGTGCTCAGGGGAGACGCACAATGCGTAGCAAGTCCATCAAGAAGTCTTTGGCGGCCACGGCCGTCCTCGCCAGCTCCGTCGTCACCGGCGTCGGACTGGCCGGCAGCGCGCAGGCGACGACCGCGGGGGCGTCGAACTCACCGCTGACGATCACGAACGGCACCCACACGGTGCTCTACAGCGGCCAGGCCTGGACTTACCAGGGGAACATCGGCCAAGCCTCCTGGGCGCCGGACGGCAGCCGTATCGCCTACGTCGACAGCAACGGCAACGTGGTCACCGAGCGCGCCGGCGGCTTCGGCCTCGCGGTGGTCGCGCCCGCCAAGGCCGGCGCCACGCGGTCGAACCCGACCTGGATCGACGGCGGCAAGGCGATCGTCTTCAGCGAGACCGTGAACGGCGTCTCCAAGCTGGAGGCCGTGGCGGCCTACCTCGCGCCGGGCACCCAGGTGCACGAGTCGGACCCGCTGAGCTTCCTGGGCGGCCAGAAGTTCACCGAGGGCACCGAGAGCGCGCCCGACTCCAACGGCTCCATCCTGGCGTTCCAGCACCACAACGCGACGACCAGCAAGGACGAGATCTGGGTCCAGGACGACTTCGGCCGCGGCAGCGCCGGGCCCATCCTGGTCTCCGACGACGGGATCGCGCCCACCGTGTCGCCCGACGGCAAGACCATCGCCTTCCTGCGCAAGGACGCCTCCGGCGACGAGCAGATCTGGACCGTCGCGTTCAACGGGCAGGGCCAGGGCAACCCGCCCGGCACCCCGAAGCAGCTCACCACCGACGCGCACGACCACCTGCACCCGGCGTTCTCGCCCGACGGCTCGCGCATCGCCTACGAGGCCGGCCCGGGCAAGGGCGCGGCGGGCACCGAGGTCGACTCGATCGCCTCGAACGGCACCGGGGAGCGTCAGGAGTCGAACAAGGCGGGCCTGCCGTCCTACCGGCCGTCCAACCCGAACACCATGGTCCGGCTGGAGGGCAGCGACCGGATCGGCACGGCGATCGCCGCCTCGCAGGCCGAGTGGAAGAACGCCTCGGCGGTCGTGCTGAGCCGCTCCGACCAGTTCGCCGACGCGCTCGGCGGCAGCACCCTGGCCAACTCGGTGGGCGGCCCGCTGCTGCTCACCCCGAGCGACCACCTCGACGCCGGGGTCAAGGCCGAGATCGCCCGCCTGCTCGGCCACGGCCAGACCGTCTACGTCCTCGGCGGCGAGCAGGCGCTGTCCCCGGCCGTGGCCAACGCGGTCCACGCCATGGGCTACAACGTCAAGCGGATCGCGGGCGCCGACCGGTACGCGACCTCGGTGGCGATCGCGGACGAGGTCACCCACACCAGCGCGCAGAACGGCTGGCAGCAGCCCGGGAGGGTCCTGGTGGCCACCGGCAACCTGTCCCCGGACGCGCTGTCCGCGGGCGCCGCCGCGGAGTCCGGCGCGGCCTACGGCCCGGTCATGGGCGTGGTGATCCTGACCGACGACAAGAAGATGCCGGCGTCCACCGGCGGTTACCTGGCACAGGTCAAGGCCCACAACAGCGCGCAGTCCCCGACCCCGGTCTACGGCGTCGGCGGTCAGGCGGACACCGCGCTCACCAGCATCGGCTACCAGCACACCGCGCTGGTCGGTGCGACCCGCTACGAGACCTCGTACCTGGTCGCCCGGACCTTCTTCGGCGCCTGGGATCAGGGCGGCTCCGTTCCGACCGCGGTCGGCTTCGCCACCGGCACCGGCTGGGCCGACGCGCTGTCCGGGGGCGCGTTCATGAGCATGAAGGGCGGCCCGCTGCTGCTGGTCAACCCGACGACCGGCGAGCCGACCAGCGAGGCGGAGAGCTGGGTGACCGGCTTCTCCTCGAGCATCACCACCGGCTACGTCTTCGGCGGCACCGCGGCTGTGCCTCCGGTGACCGACACCGGCATGGGCAACCTGATCGGCTCCATGGGCGGCCAGGTGAACTACGTGGTCAACCCGAAGGCCTGATCTCGTAGCACGACGCAGGGCACAGCGAAGCCCCGCAGACACCAGGGGGGTCTGCGGGGCTTCCGCGTGTCTCGCTCCAACTACCGAGCTACGGGACTACCGGGCTACCGGGCTACCGGAACCTGCGCAGCCGCAGGCTGTTGCTCACCACGAACACCGACGAGAACGCCATCGCGGCCCCGGCGATCATCGGGTTCAGCAACCCGGCGGCGGCCAGCGGCAGCGCCGCCACGTTGTAGCCGAACGCCCAGAACAGGTTCCCCTTGATGGTGCCCAGGGTGCGGCGCGAGAGCCGGATCGCGGTGGCCGCGGTCCGCAGGTCGCCGCCGACCAGCGTCAGGTCGCCGGCCTCGATCGCGGCGTCGGTGCCGGTGCCCATCGCCAGGCCGAGGTCGGCCTGCGCCAGCGCGGCCGCGTCGTTCACGCCGTCGCCGACCATCGCGACCACGCGGCCCTCGGCCTGCAGCCGCTTCACCGCCTCGACCTTTCCCACCGGCAGCACCTCGGCCAGCACCTCGTCGATGCCGACCTCGGCGGCCACCGCGCGGGCCACGGTCTCGTTGTCGCCGGTGAGCAGCACCGGGGTCAGGCCCAGGGCCCGCAGCTCGCGGATCGCCTCGGCGCTGGTCGGCTTCACCGCGTCGGCGACCTCCAGCACCGCCCGGGCCCGGCCGTCCCAGCCGACCGCGATCGCGGTGCGGCCCGCCGCCTCGGCCGCGGCCTTGGCCGAGGCCAGCTCCGGCGTCAGGTGCTGGGCCCACTCGGCCAGCAGCTTCTCCCGGCCGACCACGACCGCGTGGCCGTCCACCACGCCCTGGACTCCGAGGCCTTCGACGTTCTCGAAGCCCTCGACCTCGGGCAGGGCTCCGGTCCGCTCGGCCGCGGCGGCCGCGATCGCCCTGGCGATCGGGTGCTCGCTGGCCGCCTCCAACGCGCCGGCCAGGCGCAGCGCCTCGGTCTCGGACTCACCGTCGGCCACGGCCATGCCGACCAGCGCCATGCTGCCGGTGGTGACGGTGCCGGTCTTGTCCAGCACGATCGTGTCCACCTTGCGGGTGTTCTCCAGCACCTCGGGGCCCTTGATCAGAACGCCGAGCTGCGCGCCGCGGCCGGTGCCGACCATCAGCGCGGTCGGCGTGGCCAGGCCCAGCGCGCAGGGGCAGGCGATGATCAGGACGCTGACCGCGGCCGCGAAGGCCGTCGCGACGCCGCCGGAGCCGACCAGCAGCCAGAACGCCAGCGTGGCCAGGGACAGCAGGATCACCGTCGGGACGAAGACCGCGGAGATCCGGTCCGCCAGCCGCTGCGCCGCGGCCTTGCCGTTCTGCGCCTCCTCGACCAGCTTCGCCATCCGAGACAGCTGGGTGTCGGCGCCGACCCGGGTCGCCCGCACCACCAGCCGGCCGGAGGTGTTCACGGTGGCGCCGGTGACGGCGTCGCCGGGGGCGACGTCCACCGGGACCGACTCGCCGGTGAGCATCGAGGCGTCGACCGCCGAGCGGCCCTGCTCCACGACCCCGTCGGTGGCCACCTTCTCGCCGGGCCGCACCACGAACAGGTCGCCGACGGCCAGCTCGCCGATCGGGATCCGCACCTCGGCACCGTCGCGCAGTACCGCGACGTCCTTCGCGCCGAGCGTCATCAGGGCCCGCAGAGCCGCGCCGGAGCGCCGCTTCGCCTTGTGCTCGAAATACCGCCCGGCCAGGATGAACGCGGTCACGCCCGAGGCCGCCTCCAGGTAGAGGGACCCGGAGCCGTCGGTGCGGGAGATCGTGAAATCGAAGCCGTGCTTCATCCCCGGCATCCCCGCGTCCCCGAAGAACAGGGCCCACAGCGACCAGAGGAAGGCTGCTGAGACACCCACGGACACCAGCGTGTCCATGGTGGCGGCGCGGTGCCGCAGGTTGGTCCAGGCCGCCTTGTGGAAGGGCCACGCGGCGTAGGTGACCACCGGCGCGGACAGCGTCAGCGAGGCCCACTGCCAGTTGCGGAACTGCAGGGCGGGGATCATCGCCATCAGGACCACCGGCACGGACAGCACGACCGCGGTGGTCAGGCGCTGCCGCAGCGCTACGGCGCGGCGTTCGTCCTCCAGCTCGGCGGCGGTCTTCGGCGGCTCGCCGTCGGCCGAGGCCGGCCCGGCGGACGGCGGCGCCGGCGGCTCGGGCAGGGCGGCGGTGTAACCGGCCGCCTCGACCACGGCGACCAGATCGGTCGGCGCGTAGTCGGCCGGGAAGGTGACCTTCGCCTTCTCGGTGGCGTAGTTCACGGTCGCCGTGACGCCTTCGAGCTTGTTCAGCTTGCGCTCGATCCGCGACGCGCAGGAGGCGCAGGTCATCCCACCGATGGCCAACTCGACGTCATTGAGGGGGCCGGACTCCGCCGGCACCTCCAGGGTGGTCTCCGCCATCGCTGCCTCCGCATGTGGAACGAGGATCAGTGTCTCATCTGCGCCAACGCTATACCCCATGGGGGTATTCCGCCAGCGGCCGGTCAGCTGATCCGACGATTGGGCCGCCGGGGGTCCTTCGCGTGAGCGCCGTCGCGACACCGGGTAGGCGGCCCGTCATGCGCCTGCTCCGTCTCATCGCCGTGACCGCAGCCCTGACCCTGAGCTGCGGCGAAGCCGCCTCCGCCGCGGTCGGGCCGCTGTCCGGGCCCAAGGAGGTGAGCTCCGCCGGCACCACGGTCGCGGCCCCGGTGAGATGGCCGGTACACGATCTGTCATCCGAGCCGCATACCTGTATGCGGTATGACCGGCACGCGGTGAACCTCGGCGGCCCGGGGCCGGACCAGAACTGCCCGGCGGACGAGGAGCCCCAGACCGTGCCGCCTGCCCCCACGCGCCTGCCCGAGCGCACGATCAAGGCCGCCGCCACCTACTCGGGCCTGGGCTTCGACACCTGCGCGGCGCCGTCCACCGACGCCATGCAGGCCTGGGCCCGCGCCTCGCCTTACCACGCGGTCGGCATCTACATCGGCGGCATCGACCGCGCCTGCCCGGACGGCAACCTGACCCCGGGCTGGATCCAGACGGTGGCCCGGCAGGGCTGGAAGTTCTTCCCGATCTACGTCGGCCTGCAGGCGCCCTGCTGGAAGAACCCCGGCCGCGGCCATCCGGCGCTGATCGCCCGCAGCCGCCGCTGGACCCAGGGCCAGGAGGCCGCGAACGACGCGGCGAACCGCGCGGCCTACTTCGGCATCGCCCCGGGCAGCCCGATCTACTTCGACATGGAGTACTACCCGCGCAACGACGCCGGCTGCACCCAGGACGTCCAGGCGTTCCTGAGCGCCTGGACCGACCAGCTGCACGCGCGCGGGTTCATCTCAGGGGTCTACAGCAGCTCCAAGGGCGCGATCGCGGACATGGCGCTGGTGTACGAGAGCGGGGCGGCCTACCGCGCGGACGTGGCGTGGTTCGCGCACTGGGACAAGGTCCCGCAGCTGTTCGGCGACGCGACGCTGAGCAACCGGTACTGGCCCGGTCCGCAGCGGATCAAGCAGTACCGGGGCGGCCACAACGAGACGTACGGCGGGAAGCGGTTGAACATCGATCTGAACGTGCTGGACGCGCCGGTGGCGGCGCTGAAGTAGGCGCAGCACTACTACGACGATCGCGGGCCGGACCGCAGGTGCGGTTCGGCCCGATCAACGTCAGCTGTCAGCTGTCAGCTGTCCGACTCAGCGCTCCGAGGGCCGACCGGGACGGGTCGCCGGGCGGCGGCCCATCGTCCCGCGCTGCGGCGGGTTGGCGGCGGCGGGAGCGGGGCGGCGCGGCGGGACGGGGTTGCGG
>NZ_JAACYW010000031.1 GCF_015356825.1 Catenulispora rubra
GGCGGGGGTGGCGGCGATCCAGCGGCGGCGGGGGTCGCGGTGGGCGTCGGGGCTGGCGGCGAGGGCCGCGGTGATCGCTGCGAAGTTGATGGCGATGCCGCCGAAGGGGGCGCCGAGGGTGGTGGCCGCGCCGGTGCCCATCAGGACTTCGCGGATGGGTGGTTCGTAGCCGTAGCCGCGCATCACGGCTATGCCGGCGAGGTTCTGGGAGGCCATCGTCACCAGGTACAGCGGCAGCGCGAGGCTTATCAGGGTTCCGATATCGAAGCGCGGGGTGGTGGCCGTCAGGGTCGGGAGCAGGCCGCCGGTCAGGTGGCCGCGGGTGGACGGGTCGAGGGCCAAGCCGATGAAAGCGGTGGCCAGGCTCGCGGGAACGGCCCAGCGCTTGGCGAAGCGGCCGAGGACGACCCAGACCGCGAGCGCGGGGAGGGCTAGCCGCGGCAGGCGAACCGCCGCCTGCGCCGACTCCAAGCAGATCGGGGCGATCACGCCGGCGAGCATCGCGGCCGAGATCGGCGCGGGAATCGTCGCGATCCAGCGGGTCAGGGTGCGGGAGAAGCCGGTGATGAGAGTCAACAGTCCCGCGACGGCGAACGCGCCGAGCGCTTCGCGATAGCCGGTCGAGCCGCCGTGACCGGAATGTGCACGGCCCACGCCGACGCTCACCAAGAGCGCGGCGCCTGGCGTGGACCACGCGATACTGATCGGCATCCGGTGGCGGACGCTGAAGATGATGCCCGCGATACCCATTGAGACGCTGAGCACCAGCAAGCCAGAGGCCGCCTGGCGCTCCGTGGCGCCGATCGCGCGCAACCCGGCGATGACCACGGCGAAGGAACTCGTGAAGCCGACAAGCGCGGTGACGATACCCGCGCCGAACGTCGGACCGAGCTCAGCGGGTCCATTGCTAGAGGCATCGCCGTCGGCAACAGCATCACCGACCTGCTCAACAACCACGACGGACCTCCCTTGTTCCATATACGGAACAAGCTACCAGCTGGCCGATCAGTGTAAGTTGCGAACGTGGGAGACGGTACGACAGCGGACTTCGCGACCCAGATCGGCGCACGCGTCCGACGCCTGCGCCGCGAGCGAGGCGTGAGCCTGTCAGGCCTGGCCCGCGACGCCGGCGTCGGCAAAGCCACCCTGTCCGGCCTGGAAGACGGCTCGCGCGGCAACCCCACCGTCGAGACTCTGTATGCGATCGCCGGCCGCCTCGGCGTCCCGATCGGCGCATTGCTCCCCGATCCCCCGCGGGAAGGCGACAAGACGCTGGAGACGATTCACGGAACGGCAGTCTCGGCAACCCTGCTGGAGACCTTTTCCGACGCAGATGCAAACACGGACACCGAACTCTTCCGTCTCCACATCCGCCCCGGCCCCGAGCAGCTGTCCCCCGCGCATCCGCCGGGAACCGTCGAATACCTCACCGTCTTCACCGGAACAGCCCGCGTAGGCCGACCGGACGCACCGCTGACCATCCCAGCCGGCGGCCACGCGTCATGGATCGCGGACGTACCCCACACCTACCGTGCGATCGGCGACGAAGACGTCTTTGCCAGCCTGCTGATTCGCACGCCCAAACCGCCCAAACCGCCCAAGAACTAAGCGTCCTCGCCCCGCAACATCGCCGCAGCGCGCTCCGGCCGAATGTCGTTCATGAACGCCCCCGCGCCGGACTCCGTCCCAGCCAAGTACTTCAGCTTCCCGGGTGCACGCCGCAACGCCGCGAGCTGCCACCGCAGGTGCGACTCAGCGCGACCAGCGCTGACAGGAGCCTGATACCACGACCCTATGTACGGCATCGGCCCGTCGAACAGCGCGTCGAGCCGCTGCACACAGTCCTTGCCGATGGCCGCCAACTCGTCGCGCTCAACAGAAGTCAGCGCCGGGATGTCCGGCACATGCCGGTTCGGGACTATGTCCACCTGGAACGGCCACCGCCCCGCGTAGGGCACATACGCGGTGAAGTACTCCCCTGCGGTGATGATCCGCACGCCGTCGGCCTTCTCCTCCGCCAGGGAGTCGCACGCCACGCAACCGCCGGTGCTCTCGTGATACGCGGTAGCCACGTCCAGCATCTTCTGCATCCGCGGCGGTATGAAGGTGAACGCATAGATCTGCCCGTGCGGATGGTGCAGCGTGACGCCGACCTCGACGCCACGGTTCTCAAAGCAGTACACGTACTCAACGCCCGCCCGAGCGGCCATCTCCGTCGTCCGGTCGGCCCACACGTCGACGATGTGCCGGATCCGCGACACCGGCAGCGCCCCGAACGACGCCGAGTGCTCGGCGCTGAACACCACCACCTCGCACCGCCCCGTGTCGCCGGCGAGCGACGGGAACCGGTTCTCGAACACCGCCACGTCGTAGTCGGCGGCCGGGATCTCGCTGAGGTGCCCGGGACGCGAGGGGTCCAGCGGGCACTGGTCGGCGGCCGGCAGGAAGGTGCGGTCCTGGCGGTGTCCGGCGACCGCCGTGATCTCCCCGGTGAGCGGGTCGCGGCGCAGCTCGCTGGTGGTCGACACGGTCGGCAGATCGCGCTCGTCGGCGGCGGAGCGGTCCTGGCCGGGGGTCTCGTCGTAGTAGATCAGCTCCCTGCCGTCCGAGAGCTTGGTGACGGTCCTGGTCAGATCGAGGTCCATGGTCGAGGTCTCCGTCAGGCGATTCGGTGCGCGCCGGCCGAGGCGACGGCGGGGAAGAACTGCGGTTCGGTGTATCCGTGTTCTGCGAAGGCGGCCAGGACGGCGTCCTGCACGTCCGGCAGGAGGTCGCGGTCGACCAGCGCGATGGCGCTGCCGCCGAAGCCGCCGCCGGTCATCCGCGCGCCGTGCGCGCCGGCCGCGACGGCGGTGGCCACGGCGAGGTCGAGTTCGGGGGCGCTGACTTCGTAGTCGTCGCGCAGGGAGGCGTGCGACTGCATCATCCGGTGCCCGAGGCGCGGCAGCGAGACAGGCTCCTGATGCAGGATCTCGACGAACTGCTCGACCCGGGCGTCCTCGGTGACCACGTGCCGCACCCGGCGCGCGAACGTCTCGCCGAGCCCGACGGAGACCTTCGCGAACGACTCGGGGAGATCGGCCAGCGAGATGTCACGCAAGGCCCTGACACCCAGGAACTCCGCCGAACGCTCACAAGCCGAGCGGCGGTCGGCGTAGCCGTTCTCGCCGTGCGCGTGCGACACACGCGTGTCGATGACGAGCAGCAGCGCGTTCTCCGCGGCCAGATCGAAAGGCTGCGGCTTGACCTCGCCGCTGCGGGTGTCGATGAACAGCACCGAGCCGTCCTGGCCGAACGCTGAGGACATCTGGTCCAGCGGACCGCAGGGCACGCCGGCGTAGATGTTCTCCGCGCGCTGCGTGTGCCGAGCGAGTTCGGCCGTGGTGAGTTCGAACTCTGAGACGCCGGCGAGCGCCAGCGCCGTCGCGCACTCCAGGGCGGCGGAGGAGGACAGGCCGGAGCCGACCGGCACCGTGCTCGTCAGGTACACGTCCGCGCCGCGGACCGGGAAGCCGGCCTGCTGCAGGATCCAGGCGACGCCGACCGGGTAGCCGGCCCAGCCGGTGACGGCCGGTTCGGTCAGCGGCGTCATGTCGGGGTCCGCCGCGTCGCGGGTGTCGGCGGCAGAGCCGGGGCCGACGAGCGCGTCGAGGGAGAGCTCGACCGTCTCGCCGAGCTGGGCGGCGTGGACCCGCAGGATCCGGTCCGCGCGCGGGGCGGCGGCCGCGTAGCAGGCGCGGTCGATGGCCATCGGCAGCACGAAGCCGTCGTTGTAGTCGGTGTGCTCGCCGATGACGTTCACCCGGCCCGGCGCGGCCCACACGCCGGTGGGCTCGCCGCCGAACTGCTCGACAAACCCACGCCGTGCGTCGTCCACGACCGATGCGACCGATCCCATGTCGAGGCTCACCGCCACCCTCATCCCGACTGTTGTGATCCGTTTGATTCTGTTCGGATCTGGTGAGGTCAGAGTAGCGGTGAGATCATCGCCCCGACAAGCACGCCATCCAAGACGCGGACAGGACGTCAGACGGCGCGTCGGACAGCGCCCCGGACGACGCCTCAGACGACCGTCAGCGGAAGCAGCTTCACCCCCGTCGGCCCCACCTGGATCTCGGTCCCCATCTGCGGGCACACGCCGCAGTCGTAGCAGGGCGTCCAGCGGCAGTCCTCGACCTCGGCGCCGCCACCCTCGGCGGCCTCCAGCGCGTCCTGCCAGTCCTCCCACAGCCAGTCCCGGTCCAGGCCGGAGTCGATGTGGTCCCAGGGCAGGACCTCGTTGTACTCGCGCTCGCGCGTCGTGTACCAGGCCAAGTCGACCGGGGTTTCAGCGAGCGCCGCCTCGGTGGCCTCGGCCCAGCGCTGGTAGGAGAAGTGCTCGCTCCAGCCGTCGAAGCGGCCGCCGCGCTCCCAGACCTCGCGGATCACCTTGCCGACCCGCCGGTCGCCGCGCGAGAGCAGGCCCTCGATGACGCCGGGCTTGCCGTCGTGGTAGCGGAAGCCGATGGCCTTGCCGTAGTTCTTGTCGGCGCGGATGGCGTCGCGCAGCTTCACCAGGCGGGCGTCGGTGCCCTCGGCGTCGAGCTGCGCGGCCCACTGGAAGGGGGTGTGCGGCTTGGGCACGAACCCGCCGATGGACACCGTGCAGCGGATGTCGCGGGTGCCGGAGGCCTCGCGGCCGGCCTTGATGACCTTGCGGGCCAGGTCGGCGATCTGCAGGACGTCTTCGTCGGTCTCGGTGGGCAGCCCGCACATGAAGTAGAGCTTCACCTGCCGCCAGCCGGCGCCGTACGCGGCGGTGACCGTGCGGATCAGGTCCTCCTCGGTCACCATCTTGTTGATGACCTTGCGCATGCGCTCGCTGCCGCCCTCGGGGGCGAAGGTCAGACCGCTGCGGCGGCCGTTGCGCGAGAGCTCGTTGGCCAGGTCGATGTTGAAGGCGTCGACCCGGGTGGAGGGCAGCGACAGCGAGGTGTTGGTGCCCTCGTAGCGGTCGGCCAGGCCCTTGGCCACGTCGGCGATCTCGGTGTGGTCGGCGCTGGACAGCGAGAGCAGGCCGACCTCCTCGTAGCCGGTGGCCGCCAGGCCCGCCTCGACCATCTCACCGATGCCGGTGATGGAGCGCTCGCGGACCGGCCGGGTGATCATCCCGGCCTGGCAGAAGCGGCAGCCGCGGGTGCAGCCGCGGAAGATCTCCACCGACATGCGCTCGTGCACGGTCTCGGCCAGCGGGACCAGCGGCTGCTTCGGGTAGGGCCACTCGTCCAGGTCCATGACGGTGTGCTTGGCCACGCGGAACGGCACACCCGGCCGGTTCGGCGCGACCCGGCGGATGCGGCCGTCCGGCAGGTAGTCGACGTCGTAGAACCGCGGCACGTAGACGTTGCCGGTCTTGGCCAGGCGGAACAGCAGTTCCTCGCGCCCGCCCGGGCGGCCCTCGTTCTTCCAGGCGCGGATGAGGTCGGTGATCGCCAGCACCGCGCCCTCGCCGTCGCCGACCACCGCGGCGTCCAGGAAGTCGGCGATCGGCTCCGGGTTGAACGCGGCGTGCCCGCCGGCCAGCACGATCGGGTGCTCCTCGGTCCGGTCCCGGGCCTCCAGTGGGATCCCGGCCAGGTCGAGCGCGTTGAGCATGTTCGTGTAGCCGAGCTCGGTGGAGAAGGACAGGCCGAACACGTCGAAGTCCTTCACCGGCCGGTGCGCGTCCACGGTGAACTGCGGGATGCCGTGCTCGCGCATCGCCTGCTCCATGTCGGGCCAGACCGAGTAGGTCCGCTCGGCCAGCACGCCCTCGCGCTCGTTGAGCACTTCGTAAAGGATCATGACGCCCTGGTTGGGGAGCCCGACCTCATAGGCATCGGGATACATCAGGGCCCAGCGGACGTCGCAGGCGTCCCAGTCCTTGACGGTCGAGTTCAGCTCGCCGCCGATGTACTGGATCGGCTTCTGCACCGTCGGCAGGACCGCTTCGAGCTGCGGGAACACGGATTCGACTGGCATCGGATTACTCGTCCTTGGGCTTCCTGGAAGATTTCGGCGGGCTGACAGCACCGCAGATCCAGCGTAACGCGTGCCCGGAGGGCGATCCCCCGAGACCTTTCAGACCAACACAGCTCTTCCAGACCAACACAGATCTTTCAGCCAGCACAGTCACTCGACCGTGATCGCCGGCCGCGTGGACCGCAACCGCACGTTCTCCACCAGCCCGACGGCGATGAAGCTGGCGAACATCGACGAACCGCCGTAGGAGACGAACGGCAGCGGGATGCCCGCGACCGGCATGATCCCCAAGGTCATCCCGATGTTCTCGAAGGTCTCGAAGGCGAACCAGCTCACCACGCCGGCGCAGACCAGCATGCCGAACAGGTCGTCGCACTGCCGGGCGATGGCGATGCCGCGCAGCAGCAGCACCCCGAACAGCGCGATGAGGACCACGCCGCCGACGAAGCCCAGCTCCTCGCCGGCGACGGTGAAGACGAAGTCCGTCTGCTGCTCAGGGACGTAGCGGCCGTTGGTCTGTGTCCCATTGAACAGTCCCTTGCCCAGGACACCGCCCGAGCCGATGGCCAGCCGCGCCTGCGCCGTGTTGTAACCGACGCCCTGCGGGTCCAGGTGCGGATCGGCGAACGCCGCGAACCGGTTGACCTGGTGCTGGGCCAGCAGATGCAGCTGGGTCGCGGCGACGGCGGCGACCGCCGCACCGGCGCCGAGGGCGACCAGCCAGCGGCCGCTGGTGCCGGCGAAGACCAGCAGGCCGGCGGTGGCGACCAGGATCACCATGGCCGAGCCCAGGTCCGGCAACAGCATGATGATGCCGGTCGGCAGGCCGGCGACCAGGCCCGCGGCGGCGATACGGCGCGGGGTGACGGCGTCGTCCCGCTCCGACATGCCGGAGAGCACGCCCTTGGTCGGCTTCAACGTCAGCACCACCGCCAGGCCCAGGACCACCGCGACCTTGGTGTACTCGGCGGGCTGGATGGAGAAGCCGCCGCCGAGCTCGATCCAGGACTTCGCACCGTTGACGGTCGAGCCCAGGGGGCTGAGCACCGCGACCAGTCCGAGCAGCGCCAGCACGTAGAACACCGGCGTGACCGCGCGCATCCACGCGTAGGACAGCAGCGATGTCAGGGCCATGAGAACCAGGCCGATCGCCAGGTTCATCAGGTGCCGCTTCAGGAAGAACTGCGGGTCGCCGCCGGTCAGGCTGGTGCGTCCGCGGGTCGCCGACCACACCAGGATCGCGCCGTAGACCGACAGCGCCAGCGCCGCGGCCAGCAGCGTCCAGTCGAAGCGGCGCAGCCGGCTGGCGCGGCGCCGGCTCTCGGCCACCGGCATCGCCGCCGGGCCCTTGTAGATCGCGGGGTTCAGGGTCACGGCGCTCTCACTGCTTCGTGGTGGGGGATGCCGACGGCGGCGGAGGCGTGGGCAGGGAGGTGGCCGGCGGGAGGGCCGGCAGCAGACCGTCGGGGCGCACCACCGGCAGCGCCGTCGGCAGCGTGCCGTTCGGGTCGGGGTGGCCCATGTCCACGCCGAACAGCGCGGCCAGGATCGCCGCCACCGACGGCCCGGACGTCCCGACACCGGTGCCACCCTGGGAGACCATCATCGCCACGACGTAGCGCGGCCCGGTCTCGGTGCCGGCGAAGGCGACGAAGCAGGACGTGGTCTGCTTTCCGTAGACTTCCGCGGTTCCCGTCTTGGCGTAGGTCGGGATGACGTTCTCCGGCCAGGCCGCGAACGCCGGGGCCGCGGTGCCCTCGATCGAGGTGCCGTGCAGCGCGTCCTCCAGGAAGGACAGCGTCGAGCCGGACACCGGCATCCTCCGGGTCACGATCGGGGTCAGGTCCTTGACGACCTTGCCGTCCGGGGCGACGAGCGCACGGCCGATCTGCGGCTGGTACAGGGTGCCGCCGTTGGCCACGGCCGCGTACACCCGCGCCAGCTGCAACGGCGTCACCAGGTCGCCGCCCTGGCCGATGGCCGAGATCACGGCATCGCCGGGCTGGTACTTGAAACCGTCGGTGCAGTTCTCCTTGGCGATGGACTGCAGATACGCCGCCCGAGCCGGATCCGAGCTCAGCAGCTCGGGATAGCCGCCCTTGGCCCGCTTGCACCAGATGCCGTGCATGTTGTTCCAGGTGACCTGCTTCTCGGCCCGGGTCTGGATGTCGCCCTTGGCCTCGCCCGGCAGGTCGATGCCGGTCTTGGCGCCGAGCCCGTAGGCGTGCGCCATGGTGGCGATCGGTTCCAGCGGATGCGCGACCGGCTTCAGACCGCCGTCCCGCAGCCACATCTGGTAGGCGACGCCGTAGAAGACCGTGTCGCAGGACACTTCGATGGCGCGCTTGAGCGAGATCGGCCCGAAGGCCTCACCCTCGAAGTTGGTGAAGTGCTGGCCACCGATGGAGAAGGACGGCGAACAGTCGTAGCTGCCGGTCCCGAACCCGTCCTGGAGCATCGCGGTGGTGGTCACGGCCTTGAACGTGGAGCCCGGCGCGAACTGGCCCTGGTAGGCCCGGGACAGCAGCGGGGTGCCGGCCGAGGCCTCGGTCAGCGCGGCGTAGTCGGACTGCGAGATGCCGCCGGTGAAGACGTTGGGGTCGTAGGTCGGGGTGCTGGCCATCGCCACCACGCGGCCGGTGCGCGCGTCCAGCACCACGGTGGCCGCCGAGTCGGCGACGTAGGGCCTGCCGTTGGTCGGCGAGGTCTGCGAACGAGCCCGGTCCACCGCGTTGTTCAGCTCGCGCTCGGCGACGGCCTGGATCCGGGCGTCGATCGAGGTCACCAGGTGGTCGCCGTTGACCGGCGGGACGGTCGCCAGGGTGGACTGCGCGTGCCCGACGATGTCGACGGAGACCTGTGTCTCGCCTTCCTGGCCGCGCAGGTAGGAGTCGTACGTCTCCTCCAGCCCGGCCCGGCCGACCAGGTCCGAGCGCTGCATCACCTCGCCCTTGGCGGTCGCGGCGGCGAGCTCGCCCTCGGTGACCGGCGACATGTAGCCCAGGATGTGCGCGGCGTTCAGGCTGTAGGGCGCCGGGAAGCGGCGGACGGTGTCCGGGCCCGCGGTGACGCCCGGGTAGAGCTCGTGCTCCTCGGAGACCGTCAGCGCCTGCTGGACCGAGACGTTGCGGGCGATCGGGACCGGCTGCAGCAGCGAGCCGTTCCAGCAGGGCTTGGAGACCTTCGCTGTGCAGGGCCGGATCTGGTCGGAGATGGCCTGCGGGGTGGTGCCCAACACCGAGGCCAGCCGGGCCAGCGTGGAGACGCCGTGATCCTTGGCGGCCATCAGGGTGTTGCGGTCGACGGACAGCGTCAGCGCCGACTTGTTGTCGACCAGCGGACGGCCCAGGTCGTCGAGGATGTCGCCGCGCACCGCCGGGGTGATCACGGTGCGGACGTCGTTCGCGGCGGCGGCGTCGCGGAAGGTCTGGCCGGTGCGGACCTGCAGGTACCACAGCCGGCCGACCAGCGTCCCGAGCAGCGCGAGGACCAGCACGCGCAGCACCATCAGCCGCGCGCGCCGCCGGTCGGCCAGCCGGCTGCCGTCGGAAGTCATCTACAGCACCTGCGTACTGCCGGCCGAGGCGCGGCGATTCAGAGTCTTGACGCCCGGCAGGCGGCTGTGCGACCGCTGGGTGGGCAGGCCGCGGGTCTCGCCGCGGCCGAGCACGAAGCCGACCACCGGGATGACGAACGGCGCGAGCACGCCGGTGTACAGCGCGGACGCCGCGGCGGCGGCCGGGACGCCGTGGAACTGCGCGGTGCCGACCGCGAAGGCCAGCCCCGCGTACAGGAACGGGCTGAGCGCGGCCAGGCACGCGACCACCAGGATCGGCCGCAGGACCGTGCCCTCCACCGCCCCGGCGGCGCGGCCGGCGAGGTAGCCGCACAGACAGAGCACGAACGCCTGGCTGCCGATCGCGTGCGCGGCCGGCGGCGAGACGTCGGCGGCCAGGCCGAGCAGGAAGCCGGCGACCAGTCCGGTGCGCGGGCCGCGGGCGAAGCCGATCGCGGCGACCACCGCCAGCAGCAGGTCGGGCGCGGCCAGCGGCAGGCGCGCCCCGGCCAGCAGCGCGTCCTGCAGCGCCAGGACCAGGGGCAGGCCACAGATTGTGAATAGGGTACAGATGAGGGCGAGGAAGCCGGTGAGTCTCAAGGGTCACACTCTTTCGAGGTCGGGCCTGGTGGCGGCCGGAGGGCAGCCGCGGAGCAGCCGCAGGGCAGCCGGGTGGCAGCGGTCAGTGCGCCACCAGCGCGTCGCGGGGGTCGGTGCGCGGCGGCTCCACCACGACGCCGACGGTCTGCAGGCCGTCGTAGGCCACGTACGGCTTCACGATCGCGGTCCGGGTCATCGCCCCCGGCGTGGGCTGCACGGAGGTCACGGTGCCCAGCGGCACGCCGGGCACGAAGGGCGTGCCGCCGGCCGAGCCAAAGGTCAGGACCGGTGTGCCCAGCGGGATGTCGGCCTGCGGGTCGAAGAACTGCACGCTGAACGCCCCGGCCCCGCCGCCGGTGGCCAGGCCGGCCTGCCCGCCTCCGGCGCCGCCGGTGCCCGGGGTCCGCACGCCCACGGTGAAGCGCGGGTCGTCGGCCAGCAGCACGGTCGCGGTGTCGTGGCCGACCGCCACGGTGCGGCCGACCAGGCCGTCGCCGTCGAGCACGGTCATGCCCGGCTTGACGCCGTCCAGGGTCCCGGCGTCGATGGTCGCCGACCAGGTGCCCTGCTGCTGCGGGGCGAGGGACAGGACCCGGGCCGGGATGGTGCGGTAGCCGCCGGCCGAGGCGACGTGCAGCAGCTTGTCGAGCTCGGCGGCCCGCGCGCGGACGTCGGCGGCGGTCTCGCTCTGCGCGCGCAGGGCCGCGTTCTGTGTCTTGAGCTGCGCGATCTCCTTCTGGTCCCGCCTGCTGTGGCCGAGTCCGTGCACGAAGTCGCCCACCGGCCGCTCCACCGCCGCGACCGAGCGCGTCACCGGGCCGAGCACCGCCTCGCCGCCGGAGCGCAGCGGCTGCAGCGGCGAGCGGGACCCGCCCCGGGCGTCCACGGTGATCATGGCGAAGGCCGCCGCCAGCAGTACCGCCAGCAGCAGCCTCGTCCGCTTGTCGTCACGCACGCTCGCGCACTACCTCCGCCCGGTACGGCGACGGTTGTTCAGCGTGCCCAGCACCGGTGCCAGCGCCTCGAACTCCTCCAGGCAGCGGCCGGAACCCAGGACCACGGAGTCCAGCGGGTTCTCCGCGATGTGCACCGGCATGCCGGTCTCCTCGCGGATCCGCTCGTCCAGACCGTGCAGCATGGCGCCGCCGCCGGTGAGGACGATGCCGCGGTCCATGATGTCGCCGGCGAGTTCCGGCGGGCACTTGTCCAGGGTGTCGCGCACCGCGTCGACGATCGCCGTCACCGGCTCCTCGATCGCCTTGCGCACCTCGGTGGAGGACAGCAGGATCACCTTCGGCAGCCCGGAGACCAGGTCGCGGCCGCGCACCTCGGCGCGGGTCTCCTCACCGGAGTCCCAGGCCGAGCCGACCGTCACCTTGATCTCCTCGGCGGTGCGGTCGCCGAGCAGCAGCGAGTACTCCTTCTTCGTGTACTGGATGATCGCGTTGTCCAGCTCGTCGCCGGCGACCCGCACGCTGAGCGCGGTGACGATGCCGCCGTAGGAGATGACCGCGACCTCGGTGGTGCCGCCGCCGATGTCCACGACCATGTTGCCGGTCGCCTCCTGCACCGGCAGGCCCGCGCCGATCGCCGCGGCCATCGGCTCCTCGATGAGGTGCACGCTGCGCGCGCCGGCGGCGCTGGCCGCGTCCTCGACCGCGCGCTTCTCTACCCCGGTGATACCGGAGGGGACGCAGACGATGACCCGGGGCTGCGCCAGCCACCGGCGTTTGTGCGCCTTGCGGATGAAGTAGCGCAGCATCCGCTCGGCGACTTCGAAGTCGGCGATGACCCCGTCCTTGAGCGGCCGGATCGCCACGATGTTGCCGGGCGTGCGGCCGATCATCTTCTTGGCCTCGGCGCCGACCGCGAGCACCGCGCCGGTCGTGGTGTCCACCGCGACCACCGAGGGCTCGTTCAGCACGATGCCTCGACCGCGTACGTACACCAGGGTGTTCGCGGTCCCGAGGTCCACCGCGATGTCCCGACCGATGACCGCCATCCCGGAGCCCATGCGCGATCCCCATCTTCCGTCGCTCGGATGTTGCAGAAGTCTTGCCGCTGCCTGTGTTGCCAATTGGCGTCGGCATCGGCGACAGGCGCGATGTGCTTTGCGCCCGCGACCGATCCTAACCAGCGTTATGCCCGATAGATCCCGGAGCATCCGATTCACCCCGAAGCGGTACGCCCGAACGGGTGAGAATGCTTATGTCAGGGTCCTGGACGGCCAGAGTGCGGCATTGCGCGGGGTGCGCGCCACACGGGCGATCAGGGTGCCTGGATCGTCAGCCGGGGCGGCGGACGCGTCCCCACCGACTCCAGGTTCCGGCACACCGCGAGCATCATCCCGGCCGCGGTCACCGCCGCTCCGAGCGCCAGGGCCTGCGCGCACCAGTACGCGGCGTCCTCGCGGCCCAGGGCCGAGGTCGCACTGTGGTAGCGCGCGAAGAAGGCAAGGCCGACGGCCAACGAGACGGTCGCGATGCTGAGCAGCGCGGCGTAGAGCAGGCGCTGGCCCAGGCTGCTCCGACCGAGTGACGGCTCCGGACGCACCAGGCCGATCTGCGCCACGACGGCCAGGCCGAGCAGTCCGACGGCCAGCGCGAGCAGGTCGGCGGCGACGGTGTCGGAGAGCCGGTGCCAGTCGGCCGCCACGGTCGCCACCCCGGCCAGCGCCGCGCCGGGCAGCACGAGCAGGGTCACCGGGACGTACCAGCGGCGGCTGATCACGATGAGGGTCGCGAAGAACAACCCCATCGCCGCGGCGACGTGGCCGGAGGGGAGGGTGTTCGGGGGCTGGTAGGCGGCCTGGGCGAGGGCGACGTGGGCCATGGTGGCGGCGACTGGTCCGGCCGCGTGAACCGCACCGGCTCCGTGAACCGCGCCCAGCGCGTCGGCCCCGAACACCGGCCGACTCGGCAGCGCCCCCTTCATGAACCGCGCCCCGAGCACCGCGCCGCCGGCCGTCAGCACGCCGCACAGCGCCAGCAGCAACCGCCGGCGCAGCAGCCCGACCGCCGCGATGACGACCAGCGAGACGCCGAAGCTCTCCGCCGTGAGCCGGTTCAGCCAGCGATCGGCGTCCTCGTACCAGCTCCCGCTGCGGTGCTGGCGCGCGCCGGCCAGCGCCGCGTTCTCGAAGTCCTGCCCCCACCGGGTCCGCACGGCGAGCAGGTAGACCACGAACACGCCGGCGACCGCGACCACCGCCCCGGCCACCAACCGGTTGCGCAGATCACGTCGTGAGCCGACGGTCGCCGTGTGGCGGTCCACGGCCAGAGCCTCGGGGTAGAGCATGAGAGGGGAATACCCGGACGCATGGCGCAAATGACCTTATTAGCCCGAAGTAGTGAAACGGTCAGCGCTTCGCCAGCGTGGTGGTGGCATTCGGCGCCGGGCTCGGGTAACAGCCGGCAACGCCCGGGTTGTGCGAGTCCGGCGAGTTCTGCGAGTTCTGTCTGGGAGCGTGGCGCGTTCGGCGCGTTCGGCGCGTTCGGCGCGTTCGGCGAGTTCGGCGAGTTCGGCGAGTTCGGCGAGTTCGGTGAACGCGGCTCAGGAACTCGCGGCCGGCGCCTGCGCCGCCGATGCCTCTGCCTGTGCCGGTACTTCTTCGACCGCCTGTGCTGCCTGCGCCGCCTCATAGGCCGCGTACGCCGCTGCCTTCTCCGTGTCGATCTGCCGCCCGGCCTTGAGCGCCCAGTACCAGAGCAGCGCGAAGCAGGCCCCGACGAAGAACATGTCCGTGATCACGAAACCGGCGACGACCAGCGCCCCCTGGAGCACCCAGCCGAGCGAGTACGCCCACGGCTTGCGCAGCATCCCGCACAGCAGCGCGGCCACCACCATGCCGGGTCCGCAGATCGCCCAGACCGTGCCCGGGCTCAGGTCAGAGAGCTTCATCGCCACCAGGGCGAAGAAGAGGATCACCAACACCTCGAAGCACAGCACGGAGGCTGCCATCCGCCGGACCATCATCGGTCGTCACCGCCGTACTCGTCTTCGGAATCGAACTCGGCATCGGCCGACTCGCCGTCTCGGCCGCCGCCCCGCCGCTCCCCGCTGTGTTGAATTTTAGAACCAAGCTCCAGGTCGCGGTCGTCGAAGTCCTCCTTCTCGGTGTCCTCGAACTGGACGTCCTCGAAGGTGTGCCGGTCCTCGACGCGCTCGGCGCGGTCCCGCACCAGCAGGGTACGCGCCTGCCCCGCGGTGACCACCGACCCGGTCACGATGACGCCCGCACCGGCGGAGGTGCCGGCCGGGACCGCCTCCTCGGCCAGGCCGATGGCCAGGTCGATGGCGTCGTCCAGGCGCGGCGCCTCGTGGACCCGTTCGGCGCCGAAGATCTCGGTGGCCAGTTCGGCGAGCACCGCGGCGGGCATCGCGCGCTCGGTGTTGTTCTGGGTGACCACGATCTCGTTCAGCACCGGCTCCAGGGCCTCCAGGATCCCGGCGACGTCCTTGTCCCGCATCGCGCCGACCACGCCGACCAGGTGGTCGAAGGCGAAGTCGTCGGCGAGGGCCTGCGCGGTGGCGCGGGCGCCGGCCGGGTTGTGGGTGGCGTCCAGGATGACCGTGGGGCCGCGGCGGACCACTTCCAGCCGGCCCGGCGAGGTGACCTTGGCGAACGCCTCGCGGACCACGTCCGGGTCCAGCGGGGTGCGGGCCCGGCCGGCGCCGAGGAAGGCCTCGACGGCGGCCAGCGCGGTGGCCGCGTTGTGCGCCATGTGCTCGCCGTACAGCGGCAGGTAGACGTCGGTGTACTCGCCGGCCAGGCCCTTGATCGTGATCTGCTGGCCGCCGAGCGCCTGCTGGCGCTCCACGACCCCGTACTCGATGCCCTCGCGGGCCACGGTGGCGTGCACCTCGGAGGCCCGACGCAGGATGACCTCGGCGGCCTCCAGCGGCTGCTGGGCCAGCACGACGACCGCGTCCTCCTTGATGATCCCGGCCTTCTCGGAGGCGATCTTCGCCGGGGTGTCGCCGAGGATGTGCGCGTGGTCGACGGCGATCGGGGTGATCACCGCGACCTGGCCGTCGGCGACGTTGGTGCAGTCCCAGGTGCCGCCCAGGCCCACCTCCAGCACCGCGGCGTCGACCGGGGCGTCGGCGAAGGCCGCGAAGGCCATCCCGGTGATCACCTCGAAGAAGGACAGCGGGAACTCCTGCGAGGCGTCCACGATGTCCACGTAGGGCCGGATGTCCTCGTAGACCTCGACGAAGCGCCGCAGCGGGATCGGCGCGCCGTCCAGGGTGATGCGCTCGTTCATCGACTCCAGGTGCGGCGAGGTGAACCGGCCGGTGCGCAGGTTGAGCTCGCGCAGCAGGGTCTCGATCATCCGCGCGGTGGACGTCTTGCCGTTGGTCCCCGTGATGTGGATGACCGGGTACGCCTTCTGCGGGTCGCCCAGCAGCTCGGTCAGGGCCCGCACCCGTGCCAGGGTGGGGTCCATCTTGGTCTCCGGCCAGCGCTCCAGGAGCTCGTGTTCGACTTCCTCGAACTGCTCCTGGAGGCTCTGCTCATTGAGACCCTGATGGTCGCCGTTGTTCGCCATGAACTCGATGGTTCCTTATCGCTGTCACTGAAACCGATCAGGCGGCGGGCAGCGCGTCGAGCTGGGCGCCCAGGCGGGCGATGTCGCTCTCGGCGTCGGCCAGGCGCTTGCGGATCTTGTCCACCACGGCGTCGGGCGCCTTGGCCAGGAAGTCGGCGTTGCCGAGCTTCGCGTTCGCCTGCTCGACCTCCTTGCGCGCGGCGGCCAGACCCTTGTCCAGCCGCTTGCGCTCGGCGGCCACGTCGATGGTGCCGGACGTGTCCAGCTCCACCTTCGCCCCGGTCGCGGCCAGGGTCGCGGTCGCGCTGAACCCGTCCTCGGGCGCGGTGAGCCGGTTCAGCAGCCGGATCGCCGGCTCCTGCCCGGCCAGCTTCGGGTCGGTCAGCGCCAGCCGCGCGGCCACCCGCTGCGCGTCCTTCACGCCCTGGTCGGTCCGGAAGCGCCGCACCTCGGTCACGACCTCCTGCACCGCCTCGATCACCGCCTCGGCGGCCGCGTCGACCCGGGTCAGGTCGGCGGTCGGCCACTCGGCGATCACGATCGACTCCCGGCCGGTCAGCGCGGTCCACAGCGTCTCGGTCACGTACGGCACGGCCGGGTGCAGCAGGCGCAGCATCACGTCCAGGACGTGGCCGAGCACCGCGCGCGCGGTCTGCGCGGCACGGCCTTCCAATGTCTCAGTGTCGGCGGACACGCCGATCGGCAGGCGGAGCTTCGACAGCTCGATGTACCAGTCGCAGACCTCGTCCCACGCGAAGTGGTAGAGAGTCTCCATGGCCTTGGCGAACTGGAAGTCCTCGTAGAGGGCGTCCACCTCGGCCACCACCTCGTTGAGGCGGGACAGGATCCAGCGGTCCTCGACCGTGAGCCGGGCGGCCGACGGCAGCTCGGACGGCACGTACGCGCCGTTCATCATCGCGAACCGGGTGGCGTTCCAGATCTTGTTCGCGAAGTTGCGCGCGCCGGCGATCCAGTCCTCGGCGATGGCCTGGTCGGCCCCGGGGTTGGCACCGCGCAGCAGGCCGAAGCGCACCGCGTCCGAGCCGTACTTGTCCATCCACACCAGCGGATCGACCACGTTGCCCTTGGACTTGGACATCTTCTTGCCGTACTGGTCGCGCACCAGGCCGGACAGGACCACCTTGTCGAAGGGCTGCACGCCGTCCATGGCGTACAGGCCGAACATCATCATCCGGGCCACCCAGAAGAAGATGATGTCGTAGCCGGTGTGCAGCACCGAGGTGGGATAGAACTTCGCCAGATCAGGGGTCTGCTCCGGCCAGCCGAGCGTGGAGAACGGCCACAGCCCGGAGGAGAACCAGGTGTCGAGCACGTCCGAGTCCTGATACCAGCCCGCGCCGGACGGCGGCTCCTCGTCCGGGCCCACGCACACGACCTCGCCGTCCGGGCCGTACCAGATCGGGATCCGGTGGCCCCACCACAGCTGGCGGGAGATGGTCCAGTCGTGCATGTTGTCGACCCAGGCGAAGTAGCGCGGCTCCATCTCCTTCGGGTGGATCCGCACCCGGCCGTCGCGCACCGCGTCGCCGGCGGCCTTGGCCAGCGGCTCCACCTTCACCCACCACTGCATCGACAGCCGCGGCTCCACCACGGTGTCGCAGCGCGAGCAGTGGCCCACCGGGCGCAGCAGCTGCTTCTGGCCCACGACGCGGCCCTGCTCGCGCAGCGCGGCCACCACGGCCGGCCGGGCCTCGAAGCGGTCCATGCCCAGGAACGGGCCGTGCACGGTGATGTTCGCGTGCTCGTCCAGGATCGTGGGCATCGGCAGGTTGTGGCGGCGGCCGATCTCGAAGTCGTTCGGGTCGTGCGCCGGGGTGACCTTCACCGCGCCGGTCCCGAACTCCGGGTCCACGTGCTCGTCGGCCACGATCGGGATGCGGCGGTTGGTGAGCGGGAGCTCCACCTCCCGGCCGATCAGGTGCTGGTAACGCTCGTCGTCGGGGTGCACGGCCACGGCGGTGTCGCCGAGCATGGTCTCGGCGCGCGAGGTCGCCACCACGATGGAGTCGTCGCCGTCGCCGTAGCGGATGGACACCAGCTCGCCGGGCTCGTCGTAGTGGTCCACCTCGATGTCGGACAACGCGGTCAGACAGCGCGGGCACCAGTTGATGATGCGCTCGGCGCGGTAGATCAGGCCGTCGTCGTACATCTTCTTGAACATGGTCTGCACGGCCTGCGACAGGCCCTCGTCCATGGTGAAGCGCTCGCGCGACCAGTCCAGGGAGATGCCCAGCCGGCGCTGCTGGCCCAGGATGCGGCCGCCGTACTCGGCCTTCCACTCCCAGACGCGGTTCACGAAGGCCTCACGGCCCAGGTCGTGCCGGGACAGGCCGTCCTTGGCGAGCTCGCGCTCCACCACGTTCTGGGTGGCGATGCCGGCGTGGTCCATCCCCGGCAGGTACAGGGCCTCGTAGCCCTGCATCCGCTTGCGCCGGATGATCGCGTCCTGGATCGACTGGTTGAGCGCGTGGCCCACGTGCAGCGACCCGGTCACGTTCGGCGGCGGGATGACGATGGTGAACGGCTCCTTCTCGGAGGCCGCGTCGGCGGTGAAGTAACCGTTCTTTACCCACCGCTCGTACAGCTCGCCCTCTACCTCTACCGGCGCGTAGGCGGTCGGCAGAGTGGTGGTGGCGCTGTCGGCAGCGCCCTGGGCGGCTGGGGTGGTGGTTTCATTCACGCAGACAAGCTTAGTGGTGCCCCCGAGGCGTTTCTGCCGAGTATCGGCTACAGCATGAGATGCATACGCATCGCGGCCTCCAGCTTCTTTATCGTGATCGGGCTCAGGGCCGTGATCCGTCGACCGATCCGGGAGACGTCTACATTGCGGATCTGTTCGACCAGGGCTTTGGAATCTCCCCGCAGCCCGGGATGGTCGACGGCTTCGATGAGCACCTGGAACGGGTAGACGCGCGCGATCTTCGAGCTGAGCGGCACCACCGTGATCACCCCTCGGCCATTCTGGTGCGCCGCAGAATTCGCTCCATTGTTGGAGACGATGATCGCTGGGCGGGTCTTGTTGGCCTCGCTGCCCCGGGCCGGGTCCAGATCAACCCAAAAAACGTCGCCTCGGCGCATAGCCGGCACCGGACTACTCATCATCTGTGATCCCGTCGCCGACCACGGCCTCCCACAGTTCGGCGTCGCCGGACTCGACCCATTCGTCGTAAGCGGCGGTGTAGTCGTCGACCAGGCTCATGGAGCGAGCCACTTCGATGGCGGCGTGTATGGCCGCCGACCGAGAACCGGCGTCCAACTCGTCCAGGAACGCCACATCGTCATCGGGGAGGGAAATGCTGAGTTTTGTCACCATGAGTCAATGCTACCCCGGTGCGACCCATGGTGCCACCGAGGTAGTACTCAAAAGAGTGAAGCGGCGGTCCGCCGAAGCGAACCGCCGCCTTGTCGTCTGTGCGCCGAACCTAAGCCGACCGGTCCCGCCGCTCGTTCAGGTTCTGCTGCGTCCCGGTCCGCCGACCATGCTCATTCAAAGCGCGCTGGTCCCGCGGCACCAGCGTGGGCAGCACGTGCTCGCGCACCACCTCGCCGGTGATGACCACGGTGCCGACGTCGGAGTGGCTGGGGACCTCGTACATCACCGACATCAGCACCTCCTCCATGATCGCGCGCAGGCCGCGGGCTCCGGTGCCGCGCAGGATCGCCTGGTCGGCGATGGCCTCGACGGCGTCGTCCTCGAAGACCAGCTCCACGCCGTCGAGCTCCATCAGCCGCTGGTACTGCTTGATCAGCGCGTTGCGCGGCTCGACCAGGATCCGGACCAGGGCCGCGCGGTCCAGCTTGTGGACCGAGGTGACCACGGGCAGCCGGCCCACGAACTCCGGGATCATGCCGTACTTCAGCAGGTCCTCGGGGAGCACGTCGGCGAACACGTCGGTGGTGTCGACGTCGTAGCGGGAGCGGAGCTGGGCGGTGAAGCCCATGCCGCGCTTGTTCACCCGGGCGTCCACGATCTTGTCCAGGCCCTCGAAGGCCCCGGCGACGATGAACAGCACGTTGGTGGTGTCGATCTGCAGGAACTCCTGGTGCGGGTGCTTGCGCCCGCCCTGCGGCGGCACCGAGGAGACCGTGCCCTCGAGGATCTTCAGCAGCGCCTGCTGCACGCCCTCGCCGGAGACGTCGCGGGTGATCGACGGGTTCTCGGCCTTGCGGGCGATCTTGTCGATCTCGTCGATGTAGATGATCCCGGACTCGGCCTTCTTGATGTCGTAGTCGGCCGCCTGGATCAGCTTGAGCAGGATGTTCTCGACGTCCTCGCCGACGTACCCGGCCTCGGTCAGCGCCGTGGCGTCGGCGATGGCGAAGGGCACGTTGAGCATCCGGGCCAGGGTCTGCGCCAGGTAGGTCTTGCCGCAGCCGGTGGGGCCCAGCAGCAGGATGTTGGACTTGGCCAGCTCGATGTGCTCGGCCCGGCGTCCGCCGCGCTCGCGCTGGTAGTCCCCGGCCTGCACCCGCTTGTAGTGGTTGTAGACCGCCACCGACAGGCTCTTCTTGGCGTTCTCCTGGCCGATGACGTACTCGTCGAGGAAGTCGTAGATCTCCTTGGGCTTGGGCAGCTCGGCCAGGCCCCGGGCCGCGGCCGGCTCGCCGGGCTCCTCCTCGATGATCTCGTTGCACAGATCGATGCACTCGTCGCAGATGTACACGCCGGGGCCCGCGATGAGCTTCTTGACCTGCTTCTGACTCTTGCCGCAGAAAGAGCACTTCAGCAGGTCGGCGTTGTCGATGCGTGCCACGGTGGAGCTTCTCCTTTGTGAAGATCCCGGTGCTGGACCCACTCCTGGGCGCTGTAGGCGCTTCGTAGTCTGTCCCCCAAGACGGTACCGCTCATACCCCCGGCGAGGCGTGAGCGCTCGACAATCGCGAGCGCATCGGCCGTGGCATCGAATGATAATCCGATGCCACGGCCCGTGGCGGGTAACCCCGCCCATATATCAGTGTCCGCAACCGGTCACCGAATGTTCAGGGAGTCCGTGCGGGAGGTCAGCACCTGGTCGATGATGCCGTACTCCTTGGCGTCCTCGGCCGAAAGGATCTTGTCGCGGTCGATGTCCTTGTGCACCAGCGCCGCGTCGCGGCCGCTGTGCTTGGCCAGCATCTGCTCCATGACGGTGCGCATCCGCAGGATCTCGTTGGCCTGGATCTCCAGGTCGGACAGGTCGCCGCGGCCGCCCTCGCTCCAGGGCTGGTGGATCAGGATCCGGGCGTTGGGCAGCGCCAGGCGCTTGCCCGGGGTGCCGGCGGCGAGCAGCACCGCGGCCGCGGAGGCGGCCTGGCCCATGCACACCGTCTGGATGTCCGGCTTGACCCACTGCATGGTGTCGTAGATGGCGGTGAGCGCCGTGAACGAGCCGCCGGGGCTGTTGATGTAGATCGAGATGTCCCGGTCGGGGTCCATCGACTCCAGGGTGATCAGCTGGGCCATCACGTCGTTGGCCGAGGCGTCGTCGATCTGCACGCCGAGGAAGATGATCCGCTCGTCGAACAGCTTCGAGTACGGGTCCCACTCGCGGAAGCCGTAGCTGGTGCGCTCGCTGAACTTGGGGACGATGTAGCGGGCGTCGTGTTCGGGCCCGCGGTACTGCATGTCGTTCATGGGAAGGTCCTCCGAGAGGGGCGGCAGGATGGGGGTCAGGCGGGGCGCTGCGAGGGGCCTCAGGCCTGGGCGGTGCCGCCGCCACCGGGGACGTCGTTGGCGTGCGTCATGATGTCGTCGATGAGGCCGTACTCCTTGGCCTCCGCGGAGCTGAACCACGTGTCGCGGTCGGAGTCCGTCTCGATCTTGTCCAGCGTCTGCCCGGTGTGCTGGGCGGTGAGCTCGGCCATCCGCTTCTTGCTGCGCAGCAGGCGCTCGGCCTGGATCCGGATGTCGGCGGCGGAGCCCCCGATGCCCGCGGAGCCCTGGTGCAGCAGGATCTCGGTGTTCGGCAGCGCGAAGCGCTTGCCGGGGGTGCCGGCGGTGAGCAGGAACTGGCCCATCGAGGCCGCCATGCCCATGCCCACGGTCACGATGTCGTTCGGGATGTACATCATCGTGTCGTAGATCGCCAGACCCGCGGAGACCGAGCCGCCGGGGCTGTTGATGTAGAAGTAGATCTCCTTCTCGCTGTCCTCGGCGGTGAGCAGCAGCAACTGGGCGCACAGCGAGTTGGCGATGTCGTCGTCGACCTGGGTGCCCAGGAAGATGATCCGGTTGCGCAGCAGCCGGTTGTAGACCTGGTCGCTCAGGCCGAGCGGGCTGTCAACGCCCGCACGGGCCATCGGGGTCAGCGGCGTCGTCATAAGTTCACCCTGCCTGGTTCGTCGGAAGCGGAATGCGCGGATACGGAACAACGAACACCGTCGAGCCCTGTGACACCCTCGACTCGTGATCGCCGCCGGTCCTAGGACGACCCTAACGCCCCGGTCCCCCACGGCGTCGGCGGCCCGGCCCTTGTTCGCTGACGGCATACGCGAAAGCCCCGCCTCCTGCGCAGGGAGCGGGGCTTTCGTCATACCGGGCGACCGACACCCGGTGTTCGATCAGTCGTGCTTGTGGCCGTAGTGCTCGTCATCCGGCACCCGGCCGTGGCTGTCCGGGTTCTCGCCGTCGGTGTCCTCGACGTCGGGGGCGTTGATCTTCTTGACGTCGACCTCGTTGCCGGCGGCGTCCTTGACCTTGGCGGCCTCCAGGACCAGGTTCAGCGCCTTGCCCCGGCGCACCTCGCCGACCAGGGCCGGGATCTGCCCGGCCGAGGAGATCTGCTGGGCGAACTCGTCCGGGCGCATGCCGGCCTGGGACGCGCGCTGGATGAGGTGGTTGGTCAGCTCGCCCTCGTTCACCGAGATCTCCTCGGCGTTGGCCAGCTTGTCCAGGATGAACTGGGCCTTGACCCCGTCGCGCACCTCGTCGGCGAGCTCGGCGTTGTACTCGTCCTCGGTCTTCTCCTGCAGCTTGAAGAAGCCCTCGCGGGTCATGCCGCCCATCGCGATCTGGCGGTCCAGGGCCTCGTTGCGCCAGGCCAGCTCGGCGTCCACGACCGACTTCGGCAGCGGGATGTCCACCCGCTCCAGCAGGACCTCCAGCACCTTGTCCCGGGCCGAGGCGACCTGCTCGAACTGCTCGGAGCGCTCCAGCGTCTCGCGGACGTTGGTGCGGAACTCCTCCATGGTGTCGAACTCGCTGGCCAGCTGGGCGAACTCGTCGTCGAGCGCGGGCAGCTCGCGTTCCTTGACCGCGGTGACGGTGACCTCGATGGTCGCGTCCTCGCCGGCGTGCGAGCCGCCGAGCAGCTTGGAGGTGAAGGTGGCGGTCTCGCCGGCCTTCTTGCCGATGATCGCCTCGTCGGTGCCCTCGATGAGCTGGGTGGAGCCGACCTCGTAGCTCATGCCCTTGGCGGTGCCGTCCTCCAGCACCTCGCCGTCGATCGAGGCGGCCAGGTCCAGGGTGACGAAGTCGCCGTCGGCGACCTCCCGCTCGACCTCCTTGAGCGAGCCGAAGCGCTTGCGGATGTCCTCGATGCGCTCGTCCACGGCCTCGTCGGCCACGGTCGCGTCCTCGACCTCGACCTCGATGTCGTCGTAGGCCGGCACGTCGAACTCGGGGCGCACGTCCACCTCGGCGGTGAACTTCAGGTCCTGGCCCGGCTCGAACTCGGCCAGGTCCACGTCGGGCTGGCCGACGACCTCGATCTTGTTCTCCTCGACGGCCTGGCCGTAGAACTGCGGCAGCGAGGAGTTGATGGCCTCCTCCAGCGCGGCGCCGCGGCCGAAACGCTGGTCGATGACCGCGGCCGGGACCTTGCCCTTGCGGAAGCCCGGGATCGAGACCTGCTCGGCGATCTTCTTGTAGGCCGCGTCGAGGCTCGGCTTGAGCTCCTCGAACGGGACCTCAACGGTGAGCCGGACCCGAGTCGGGTCCAGGGTCTCGACAGCGCTCTTCACTGCTGCTCTCCTTGCGGCGCTGCCGGCCTGGCAGCCTCGAGTCATGGCGCGACGTCGCGCGTGGACGGGGTACGAAGCCCCATCGTAACCCGGAGTGCCGCCCCTGAAGGAAACGGTCCCCGAACTCGCTACAGCTCTCTCTGGTAGCAATGGGACATCGGCTCATCGGCATACGCTCCGAAACCCGGGATCGGCACGTACCCGGAGCGCTCGTAGAAGCGGATCGCGGCGGCCTGCTTCGGCCCGGTCTCCAACCGGAGCGTGCGCCAACCGCGCGCTACCGCCGCCTGCTCCAGCGCCGCCAGCACGGCGCCGGAAACGCCGCGGCCGCGCCAGTCCGGCACCACATACATGCGCTTGAGTTCTGCGGCGCCCGGCTCCAGTGGACGCAGTCCGCCGCAGCCGACCGCCTGGTCCGCGACATACGCGATCAGGAACAGGGCGATGTCGGAGGCCGACGGCGCGACCCCGGGTTCGCTGCCCGGGCCGTACATCGCGTCGATCTCGGCGCGTTGGGCGTCACGGAGTGTGGCCGCCTGCGGGTGCTCCCAGGGCACTTCGGTGACGGTGATGATCGGTGCGCTCACCGCGCCAGTGTGGCTCTGGGAGATGTCTTGGTTGTTACTGCGGCGTTGTTACTGCGGCGTTGTTACTGCGGCATCGCGGGCTTCAGCTGAACAAGGCCTGCACTGTCATCAGCGGCATCAACACCAGCAACACCAGGCCCAGGGCCGCCAGGACGGCGAACACCGCGACGTTGAACCGGCTCAGCGGCCCGACCGCGAAGTCGGCCTCGGCGTGGAGGTAGCGCACCTCGGCCGTCGCCCCGATCTCCAGGGCGCGGCTGGAGGCGTCGGCGTGCCGGTGGGTGGCGCCGTCCGGGGTGTCGTACTCGAAGACCGGGTAGGTGAAGTCGCTGTTGTGGAAGGAGACCACGGCGGCCACGGTCGCGGTGGCGCGCTCTGCGCCGGAGCGCAGGCGCCAGCGAAGGCGCAAGGCGCCCAGGTAGTCGGTGTGCAGCGCAGCGCCTGCGAGGAAGGCGCCGAAGGCGGAGGTGACCGCGCCGATCAGGACACTGGCATAGCCGTTGTTGGCGTCGGCGTCGGTCGCGACTATGAGAACCGATTCCACAGCGTAGAGAAGGACTGCGGCCAGCAGTATCCGTGCGCCCTTGGACATCGCGGCCCACTTCGCTGCCATGCTCGGCCCCTCCCGGAGTTTCGAGGTCGTCGGGGGTGTCGGTGCCCCATCGCCGAGATGGTAGCGGTCATCCTTCTCGGGTCGAGATCTGGAGTGCCGCTACCGGGAATCGTCCCGGTATAAAAGGACACGGCCGGGGACTGCCGGACATTCGGCACCGGACGCATCAGGGAGCTGATGTAGATCGGCGTGGTGCGGCCTCTCGCCGCCAGCCCGATGAGCAATCCCTGAACCGTCTCGGGGTCGGCAACGCCAGTCAGATCTGCCATGATCGGGCGGATGCGAGAACTCACCGAGCTGATCGAGGTCGAGGATCCGGCATGGCCGGAGCTCCAAACGTTGTTCGCGGACTGCCCGATGCCCCTGACCGTCTTCGCGCCCGACCCCCACGAGAGCTCTCGCGGGCTCCATCAACTCCAGGTCACGGCGCGGTCGATGCTCGGCGGCCTGACCCTGAACTGCGGCGGCCTGCTGGTCGACGACGGCTGGGTCCGGGTCTACGGCGGCGGCCCGGGTCACGACGGCGGCCTGCCGAGCCTGGCCCAGGTCAACGGCTTCCCCGAGACGTTCGACCCCGGGTGGCAGGCGCCGGCCGGGCTGGTCGTCGCGCACGACGTGCTCGGCGGTGTGTTCGCGCTGAACGGCATGGATCCGGCCGCCTCGGAACGGCCCGGGCAGCCGGGGCAGATGACCTACTTCGCGCCGGACACGCTGGCGTGGGAAGCGTTGGGGATCGGGCACTCGGCGTGGCTCGCGTGGCTGCTGTCCGAGCGGCTCGAAGGGTTCTACAACGCGCTGCGCTGGGAGGGCTGGCGCGAGGAGACCGCCGCGGTGGGACCGACGCAGGCGATCAGCGTGTTCCCGTTCCTCTGGAGCAAGCCGACAGACGACACCACGACCAGCCGGCGCACCGTGCCGATGACCGGCGTGCTGGGCATAGCCGCGGACTTCGCGGAGCAGATCGGCGTCGGGGACCCCGGGTTCCTCGGACTCGTGTGATCTGCGGCTGATCCGCGGCTGACGGCGTCGTTCTGGGCAACCCCAGGCGACCCTATGCGGCCTGAGGCGACCCTAGGCGACCCGGAACTGCAGCGACTTCGTCTGCAGATACTCCTCCAGCCCGAACCGGCCCAGCTCGCGGCCGACGCCGGAGCCCTTGTAGCCGCCGAAGGGCGCCGCGAGGTTGAACCGGCCGCCGTTGATGTCGACCTGACCAGTGTCCATCCGCCGGGCGAAGGCCACGGCCTCGTGGTCGTTGGCCGCCCACACCGCCCCGGCCAGCCCGTACTCGGTGGCGTTGGCGATGCGCAGCGCGTCCTCGGCGTCGTGGAAGGACATCACGGAGATGACCGGGCCGAAGATCTCCTCGCGGGCCACGGCCATGTCGGTGGTGACGTCGGCCAGGACCGTCGGGCGCACGTAGAACCCGGTCGGCAGGTCGTCCGGGGCCTGCGCGCCGCCGACCACGACCCGCGCGCCCTCGCCGACGGCGTCGTTCAGGTAGCCGCGGACCCGGTCCCGCTGCTTGGCGTTGACCACCGGGCCGACCCGGGTCTCCGGTCTGGTCGGGTCACCGGGCACGAACTTGCCTGCGGCGGTGACCGCGATGGTCAAGGCCTCGGCGTACTGCTCTTCGGGGACCAGCAGACGCGTCCAGGCCGAGCACGTCTGGCCGGAGTTGTTGAAGACGTTGGCGACCGCGATGTTGACCGCCTTGGCCAGGTCCGCGCCGGGCAGCACGACGCACGCCGACTTGCCGCCGAGTTCCAGCGCCACCCGCTTGACGCCGCGCCCGGCGTGCTCGGCGACCTGCCGGCCGACCGCGGTGGAGCCGGTGAAGGAGACCATGTCGACGTCCGGATGCGCGGCCAGCGCCGCACCGGCCGCCGCGCCGGTCCCGGTGACCAGGTTGAACACGCCGGGCGGGAAGCCGGCCTCGTCGACCAGCCGGGCGAACAGGCGCGCGGTCAGCGGCGTGTCCTCGGCCGGCTTCAGCACCACGACGCACCCGGCCGCCAGCGCCGGCACCACCTTGGCGACGACCTGGTGCAGCGGGTAGTTCCACGGCGTGATCGCGCCGACGACGCCGGCCGGCTCGTGGTAGACGGCCGAGTTGCCGACCTGCTCCTCGAACTCGTAGTCGGCCAGGATGCGCAGGTAGCTCTCGGCCACGCCCAACGGCAGCGCGGCCTGCACCGCGGTGGCGAAGCCGACCGGGCAGCCGAGCTCGGCGACCACGGTCTCGACGATCTCCGCCTGCGCCTCGGCGAGCTTGGCGACCAGGTGGCCCAGGAACTCCAGCCGGTAGTCCTTGTGGCTGGCGCCCCAGGCGCGCGCCGCGGACCGGGCCGCGGCCACGGCGGCGTCCACGTCGGCGGCACCGCCGGCGGGGATCGCGGCGATCACCTCTTCGGTGGCCGGGTTCAGCACGTCCACCGTCTCGGTGGACGCCGAGGGGATCCATTTGCCGCCGATGTACTGGTCGGTGAAGGTGAGCACGCTCATTGGGCCGTCCCGGGGAAACTAGCAGTGCGAATTTCTGCGGACGCTAGCGCCACGATCATGGCGGCACAAGGACGGACCAGGAGGTACCGGGCGTGGCGTTGCTCACGGGACCCACGGGTCGCTCCGGTATCAGCATCCATATCGACCTCCAGCTCATGGCGTCCTCACGGCGACTGCCTCACCCGCAGCACGCGAGCGGCCCACCCGGGCAGCACCCAGTTCCAGCGCCCGAACAGGGACACGAGCGCGGGCACGAGCAGCGCCCGGACGACGGTGGCGTCCAGCAGGATGCCGACACCCAGACCGGTGGCGAAGATCTTCAGGAACGTCGGCGGCGCGCTGGCCAAGGCGGCGAACGCCAGGAAGAGGATCAGGGCGGCGCTGGTGACCAGGCGGCCGGTGCGGCCCAGGCCCACGACGACGGCCTCATCGGTACTCGCTCCGGCGTCGAACTCCTCACGCATGCGGGACAGGATGAAGACCTCGTAGTCCATCGACAGGCCGTAGAGGAACGCGAAGACGATCATCGGGATCCAGAACGGGATGCCGCCGGTCGCCGGGACGCCCCAGATGGCGTGGGAACCGTGGCCGTCCTGCCAGATCAGGACCATGCCGCCGTAGGCCGCGGCGACCGAGAGCAGGTTCGCCAGCACCGCCTTGGCCGGGAGCAGCAGGGAGCGGAAGGCGCGGGCCAGGACCAGGAACGTGAGGACGGCCAGGATGACCAGGAGGATGGGGAACTGGCCGTACATCTTGTGGATGTTGTCGATGTTGGCCAGCGCGCTGGAGGCCACGAGCGTGCCGGGGATCGCCTGGACGAGCGTGGTGCGGGTGAGCTTGACGACGTGCTGGCCCTGGCTGGTCGCGGCCTCGTCGCTGGGCAGGACGACCGTCATCGGCCACCGGGTGGTCGGGGACTTTTCGGTACCGGGTGGAGGTGTGGTCACGGGCACCACCGCGTGGATGCCGTTGCCCGGCATCAGCACCGTGGGTTCGGTGTTCGGCGGGGTCAGCACCACGTAGGGATTGAGCACGCCGCTGGGGATGTCCGCCGCGCGCAGGGCAACGAGTCCTTGGCGGGCGTCGCCGGACTTGGCGAGGGAGTCGGTCGTCGGATCGCCCTCGTGGATCCCCAGCGCGGTGACGGCGAGCGTGACCAGCACGACCAGCGCCAGGCCTGCGGCCACCCAGCGTCGTCGGACCACCCAGCGGGCCCACGCGGTCCAGGCGCGGCTCGGTTTGTCCTCGTGCCGCAGATGCGGCCAGTCCAGGCGGCGGCCGAAGCCGGTGAGCGCGATCGGCAGCAGGGTCAGCGTCACGGCCACGCTGACCACCGGGATCAGCATGCCGCCGATGCCGATGGAGCGCATGAACTGGATCGGGACCACGATCAGCGACAGCAGGCCCAGCCCGACCGTCAGTCCGCTGACCAGCACGGCCCGGCCGGCCGTGGCCATCGCGCGGTGCACGGCGGTCTCGTTGTCGGCGCCGTGCGCCACCTCCTCGCGCCACCGGGTCACCAGCAGCAACGAATAGTCGATGGCCACGCCCAGGCCGATCAGGCCGACCATGTACTGCACCACGGCCTGGACCTTCATGAACTCGGTCAGGAGCAGCACCACGAGGTAGCTGGACAGGATCGAGACCGCGGCGATCATCAGCGGCAGCAGCGCGAGGAAGGACCCGAACACGAGGGCCAGCACGATGAGCGCGCCGGCCCCGCCGAGCAGGGCCTCGGTCAGCACGCCGTTGCCGCCGCCGCTGCCGTTGGAGGACAGCGGGGTGATGCCGGTGACGTGCACCTGGGTCCCGGCCGGGGCCGCGGCGGCGAGTTGGCGCGGCAGGACGCGGGCCGCGTCGGTCTGCGTCTTCGCGTCCTTGACCTGGTCCCCGATCGCGGGGGTGAAGACGAGGGCGAACATGGTCCGGCCGTCGGCGCCGAGGAAGGCGCGGTTGCCGGTGTTGTAGTAGTCGACGACACGCCCCGGGATAGCGGCGAGCGCGGGCTCCAGCGCGGGCCGGACCGCCTCCGGGGTCTGTCCCGGCGGCAGGACGAACACCGGCACGAGCGGATCGAAGCCGCCGCCGACGTGGTACTGCGCGACCAGCGCGTCGCTCGCCGCCACCGACGGTGTGCCGGCGATGGTGAAGCTCTGGTTCAGGTGCTTGGACAGGATGGAGGAGGACCATCCGCCGGCCAGGAACAGCACCAGCCACAGCGCGGCGATCGCGCGCCGGTGGGCGAGCACGAATCTCGAGAATCGCTCCATGGCTGCCCCCCTTCGGTCGGTTTCGGTCCGGTGCCACTCCGCTCACTCCACGATCATGATTGACTACCAGAACAACAGTGCACCACCGCACCACGCATCGCAATCGGCCGAACGGGTGGCCGGCTCGGCCGGGCCCGCCGCGGATGGGATAATCCTCCATATGCGCATCTACCTCGGCAGCGACCACGCCGGCTACGACCTGAAGAACCACCTCGTGACCTGGCTGACGGCCGCCGGGCACGAAGCCGTCGACTGCGGCCCGCACGCCTTCGACGCCCAGGACGACTACCCGCCGTACGTGATGCTGGCGGCCAGCAGGACCGCCGGCGACCCGGACGCCCTGGGCATCGTCATCGGCGGCTCCGGCAACGGCGAGGCCATCGCCGCCAACAAGATCCCCGGCATCCGCGCCGCCCTCGCCTGGAGCGAGGAGACCGCGCGGCTGGGGCGGGAGCACAACAACGCGAACGTCATCAGCATCGGCGGCCGCATGCACACCGAGGACGAGGCCACGCGCTTCGTCGAGGTCTTCGTCGGCACTCCGTTCTCGAACGAGGAGCGCCACGTCCGCCGCATCGAGATGATGAGCGACTACGAGAAGAGCGGGGTGCTGCCGGCCCTGCCCGGTGCCGCGGGCTAAGGCGGGACGGTCGCAAGAAGGCTGAGACGCGGAAGGGCCGCCCGGGATGGCGGATTCTACGAGTCCTCGCAACACCTGATGGTCTATGTGGCTGTCAGTAGCTTACGCAAGCGCTCGGCTGGGGTGTCCCAGTCGAGCGTTTTGCGTGGTCGGCCGTTGAGTTCCTGGGCGACGTGTTCAAGGTCTTCGGGGCCGTAGGCGGACAGGTCGGTGCTCTTGGGGAAGTACTGGCGTAGCAGCCCGTTGGTGTTCTCGTTCGACCCGCGCTGCCAGGGCGAGTGCGGGTCGCAGAAGTAGACCGGCACGTTCGTGGCGACCGAGAACTGTTTGTGGGCGGCCATCTCGCAGCCCTGGTCCCAGGTCAGCGAGCCGCGCAGGTGCTCGGGCAGGGTCCCGATCAGCGGCACGAGCACGTCGCGGACCTCTTCGGCGGTATGACCGCCGGGCAGGTGCCCGAGTAGCACGTAGCGGGTAGTGCGCTCGACCAGGGTCACGATCGCCGACTCACTGCGGGTGCCGACGATCAGATCGCCTTCCCAATGGCCGGGCACGGCGCGGTCGGCGACCTCCGGCGGCCGCTCGGAGATCATCACCATCGGGTCGGCGAACCGGGGGTTGCGCCGGTCAGACTGCTTGTGCGGCTTGCGGCGGGTGCGGCCGGTGCGCAGCGCGGCAGCGACCTCGCGGTGCAGACCGCCGCGGGCCTGGACGTAGATCGCCTGGTAGATGGTCTCCGGGCTCACACGCATGCTCCCGTCGTCGGGGAACTCCTTCACCAAAGCGTGGCAGATCTGCTCGGGCGACCAGCGCACTGCGAGCTTGGCCGTGACGTACTCACGCAGCGGACCTTCAGCGGCGAGCTTGGCGTCCTTCGGCCGGGCGCGGCCCTTGGCCCAGGACCGCTGGGCGGCATACGGACGATAGGAGCCGCCCGTCGAAAGGTGCCTGTCCACCTCGCGTTTGATCGTCGAGGCCGACCGACCCAGCCGCCGGCCGATCTCCCGCAACGACACGTCCTGCCGGAGCAGGTCCGCGATCATCTCCCGCTCGGCCAGCGTCAGGAACCGCGGATGCAGCTCGGCTTCCAACACAGCCATCGACGGCTCGGCCAGCCGGCCAACGTAGGTGGTCACACCCGTTTTGTAGTCCACCAGACGCCCGCCGGGATACACCCGCGAGCCGTTGGTCTTACGGACGCCCCTGTCCCAGTCCTCGGCCGTCCGCTCGTTGACCCCCACCTGCGCCGCAGCATCCTGCCGCCGCATTCCCGACGCCCGCAGCCGCTCGTACTCCGCCCGCCCCGGATGCCCACCACGGCCGGGCTTACCCCGGCCACGCACGCCCGCCTTCCGAGCCCAACCGTATGCAGTGGCCCGATTCACGCCCACCACACGCGCGGCCGCCGAGACACTCCCGCCTTCACGATCCAACGCATCGAAGAACCGAGCCCTCAACTCTCCAGAAACCACGATCCCCGCAACTCCCTAGTTTCGGGGTGTTGCGGGGATCGCTAGAACCCAAGGATCGGGTGGCCCTTTGTGCTGGTCTGGCGCCTGGTCGCGGACCGAAGTTCACTTACCTTTGACTCAGCGCCCCGCGGTGATCCGCCTGCTGATCGGCGATGAGGCGGCCGAAGGCCTCTTCAAGGACGTCGCCATAGCTCTTGCTGTCCGAGTACTCGACCACGGATCCCCGGTGGTCGGCCTGATGGATCATCGTCCCGGCCTGGGCGACCAACGCCACGGGCACCTTCAGCGCCTGCGCCAGCCCCAGCTCGTAGTAGCAGCTGGGCCGCTCCAGACTCAGATCGGCGACGACACCGATCGAATGGGACAGCGCGGAGAGGGTCTCCTCCAGATCGAAATCCGCCCCGTACGCCGAAAGATGATCCAAAGGGAAATGGACATCGATCCCCGCATGCGCGGCGGCCGAGGAAAGAACCGCCCGCTTCTCCTTGTAGTGCGGGTCAGACTGGACCGGCATGATGACGTACACATAAGGCGTCGTACTCACTGTTCCACTCCGACCCGGACCGCACTGAAAGGCGAAAGGTGGCGGGTGACATCGCCCCAGCTCGAAGCCGCAAACACACACGTACCACCGAATACCAGGAGGAATATGAACATCATCGCCCTGGGGATGAAGTACTCGGCGGTCGACGAACTCAGCCCACGCACCGGAGCTATCCTACGCCGCCCCACCCGCTGAAGCGCCTGCAGCCGCTCCAGCTCCACCCACTCCTTCTCGAAGCACCGGAACGAGACGACCGCGTCGTCCTCCTCGTCGAATTTCACCAACGGCGCCATATCGTTGATTATCTTGAACTTCGCCGTGTTCAAAGCCTTGAAGTCGTCTATCTGCTTTATCCACAGAGCACACATGAGCGTAGCCGTCCCGCTCAGAATAAGAACCCCGCAGATCCCCACGAACAAGAACGACTTGTGCGACGAACTCCACGTGATCACCCCACCGGTCGCCAACAACGTCGCAACCAGCACAGAGTAATTCCACCGGTTCATCGACAGCCTGCGCTCAGTGACCTTCTCCGCAGACTCGTAGTACAGCTTGTACTCCTCGAACGAAACCCGCGGAGCAGACACCCGATTCGGACGCTGAGCCATCGCCCCTCCCCAGGCATGACGATCTCGGATGCTCGCGAGGATAGCCGAAGATCAGAGCCCGTACGCCGGACGACCTATGAGACGCCCCGTGAGACGCCGAAAGCCCGGCTCCGCCACGAGGGCTTGAACCGGGCTCTGGAAGTACAGAGCGGATGACCGGGATCGAACCGGCACAATCTGCTTGGAAGGCAGAGACTCTACCATTGAGCTACATCCGCACCCGCAGCGCCGGAGCACCGCGCGTGCGTCTATCTTGGCACACTCCGTGCCTCCTTCTCACCCCGGTTCCCGGTGCGATGCGGTGAGCGCCACGGTGCAGCCGCCCCGCGCGCGCACGCACCACGCCGCGCCGCTAGGTGCGCCAGACCACTACGAGGGCGCGATCGTCTTTGACGTTCGGGGCCACTTCGTTGATGAGGCGGTCGGCGCCGCCGGTAAAGCCGGTGGTGAGGCGGGTTTCGGCGGCGCCGAGGAGGCGGTCCAGGCCTTCGTCGAGGTCGCGGCCGGGGCGTTCTACCAGGCCGTCGGTGAACAGGAGGAGGGCGTCGCCTCGGTCTAGGCAGCCTTCGGTGGCGGGGAATTCTGCGTCGGCGAGGATGCCCAGGAGGGGGCCTTCGGCTTCTTCGGTGGACCAGCGGCCGGTTTTGGCGGTCAGGCGGGCGATCGGGGGGTGGCCTGCGCTGTGGAAGCGGTAGTGGCCGGTTTCCAGTTCGACGACGAGGTGGACGGCGGTGGCGAAGCCCTCGTCCCAGTCCTGGCGAAGGAGGTACTTGTTCGCCGAGGCCAGGAAGTCACGGGAGGGGACGGTGCCCAGGAGGCCGCCGAAGGCTCCCGACAACAGGAGCGCGCGCGTGCCGGCTGCCAGGCCCTTGCCGCTGACGTCGACGAGGCCGAGTTCGAGGGTCTGGCCTTGGGTGGGGGGCTCGTCGAGGTCGGGAGTTGATGCGGCGTGGGGGTGGGAGCCAAGGTCGGGGTCGGAGGCGATGGCAGTCGATGCGGAGGCGACGCCCTGGCTCACAGCAGCTGAAGCGCCCGGCACGCTGCCCGTCCCGACAGCGGTCGCCGCGAGCTCCGGACGACGCTGCGCCGGAAACGCCGGGTGTGAGAGCGCGGCGATGAGGAAGTCGCCCGCGAAGGACTGGCCACCGGCCGATCGGATCGCCATATCGACATGCCAGTCGGCCGGCAACCGCGGCACCAGGCCCTGAGCCCGCAGGCGTTCCCGCAGGTCCAGCAGCATCGCCTCGCCGCGGGTGCCCTGCACGCCGAGCCGGAGCCGCGAGCGCGACGTCAGTATCACCAGCGCCGCGGTGGCGAAGACGGCCAGGGCCGAGCCGAAGGCCACGCCGGCGCGCTCGCGGTGCCAGGACACGGCCATCAGGACCGCGATGCAGATCACCAGCAGAAGCAGCTGCCCGCGCAGCTTCATCAGCAGGCCGCCGGCCAGCACCGGCAGCGCCAGCATGGCCGGGGTCCAGGCCTCCGGGAAGGCCACGGTCAGCATCCCGAAGCCGACCGCCACCATCCCGAGGGCGGGCAGCAGGTAGAGGTCCGAGGCCATGGCGTGGTCGGTCAGCCAGCGACCGGTCCTGCCCTCCGCGAGCCGGCCGCCGACGAAGCGCCGACGTCGTTTGGTGGCCGTGCGTCTGCCGGACTGCCCATTCCCCGAGTCCGCGGTCATGCGCGAACCATATCGGGAGTACGGCCTCTTCGTCACCCTGCGATCACCGCGCCGTCACGGTGCGCGGTCGATCATCGGGCTAGAAGATCCTTTTACCCCTCAGGCTGCGGCCTTCTGACAGGTCGGGCACCAGAACAGGTTCCGGTCGCGCACCCCGGCCGTCGCCACCGGCGTGCCGCACACCAGGCACGCCTGGCCGTTGCGGCGGTAGACGTACACCTCGCCGCCGTGGTCGTCCTTGCGCGGCGGGCGCCCCATCGCCTCCGGCGTGTGCTGCGGCCAGACGGTGTCGATGCGGCCGATCCGCGCGCCCTCGGCCATCAGGACCACCAGGTCGTCCCACATCCCGTCCCACTGCTCGCGGGTGACGTCGCGGCCCTTGCGGTAGGGGTCAAGTCCGGCGCGGAACAGCACCTCGGCACGATAGACGTTGCCCACGCCGGAGAGCACCGGCTGCTCCATCAGCAGCTCGGCGATGGTCAGGGAGCTGGCCGAGATCTTGCGCCAGGCCAGGTCCGGGTCGGCGTCGGCGCGCAGCGGGTCCGGGCCCAGGCGGCGCAGCAGGGCGGTGCGCTCGTCGGGGCCGTACAGGTCGCACGCCGAGGCCCCACGCAGGTCCGCGTGGCCGGACTTGCCCACCATCCGCAGCCGCACCTGGCCCACCACCGGACCGGGCGGTTCGTCCGTTACATGAAACTTGCCGTACAAACCCAGGTGGACGTGGATCCAACGGTCGGGGCCGAAACCGATGAACAAATGCTTCCCGTGCGCCTCGGAGCCGGCATACGGAAGATCTGCCACCAGCCGTGCGCCAGCGTCAAAACGCCCCTGTGGGCTGCTGACCTCGGACAACGGCGATTCCGAGGTATGTTCGGGGGTGAAGACCGAGTCGAGTTTGCCGGCAAGACGGTGAATCACGTGACCTTCGGGCATACCTAAGGACACTACCCGTCCCCACTGACACTCGATCGCGACGAAGGCGGCAGCCTGATGACCATTGAGAGCCTCGGCCGCAAGGGCGGCCCCAAGCCCGGAGACCTCGGCGCGACACCGCGCCACAGCCGACGTCCGCAGCCGGAGACGAGGGGTGTGCCCACCGCGCGCCCCAAGCCGGCGCCGCCGCGGACGCCTCCGGGTATGGGAGAGGCACGACGGGCCGTCCCGGCAACACCGACACCGAGGAGTCAGGAACAACAGGGGCCGCAGGCACAGCAGGGACAACAAGGACAGGGACAGGGACAGGGACAGGGACACGCACAGGGCCCGGGACCGGGAACAGGACCGGCGTCACCAGCCCAGGCGCAAGCGCAAGCACAAACCCAGGCCCGCATCGGCGACGGAAAGCCGCCCAGGCCCCCTGAATCCCAGACCACCCGTGATCGAGGGCCCGGACAGACGCCGGGCCAGCCGAAACCACGCGCTCGCAGCGACGGGAAGACAGAGAACCGCGGAGAGCGCTCCCTCTACGACGGCGGCTCTCCCTCGGCGAACCGCCTCGGTCCGGCGAAGGCGATGCGCGCGCGAGACGTTTCACGACCGCGGGACTGGTGATGGGGGACACGGAGACTTACGGCGAAGGCCCGGGACCGTCAGGTCACCGGGCCTTTAGCGTCATGTCGGGATGACAGGATTTGAACCTGCGACATCGTGCCCCCAAAGCACGCGCGCTACCAAGCTGCGCCACATCCCGCGGTTCTCGCGACAGCAGATTAGCACTGAGGTAGTCCTACAGTCCTGGCGCTTTTGGCGCTGGACGGCGGGAACCATGTAAGCGGTCCCCGCCGGTTGCGCACCTCTATAGCGCCCTCCCCATAGACGGCCCCATGCGGGGGCGGCCCAGGGCGCGACTGAGCTCTTCGCTCAGTCGAAGATCGGGTCCTGAGTCCGGGTCCGCTTGAGCTCGAAGAACCCGGGGGTGGAGGCCACCAGCAGGCAGCCGTCCCACAGCTTGCCCGCGTCCTCACCCTTCGGCGCCGGGGTCACGACCGGGCCGAAGAAGGCCACGCCGTTCACCGCGACGACCGGGGTGCCGACGTCCTGGCCGACCAGGGTGATGCCCTCGGAGTGGGACTTGCGCAGCGCCTCGTCGTAACGGTGGGTGTCGGCGACGTCGGCCAGGGAAGCCGGGAGGCCGACCTCCTCCAGCGCCTCGACGATCACGTCGCGGGTGTACTCGCGGCCGCCGGGGTGGTGCCGGGTGCCCAGCGCCGTGTAGAGCGGGAGCACGTACTCGTCGCCGTGCTCCTGCTGCGCGGCGATGACCACGCGGACCGGGCCCCAGCCGCGGTCCATCATCTCGCGGTAGTCCTCGGACAGGTCTTCGCGGTTCTCGTTGAGGACCGACAGCGACATGACGTGCCAGCGCACGTCCACCGGCCGGGTCTGCTCCACCTCCAGCATCCAGCGGGAGGTCATCCAGGCCCAGGGGCACAGGGGGTCGAACCAGAAGTCGGCCACGGCGCGGGGGGCGGCCGTTTCGGGGGTAGGAGAGCTCATGTCCCATGCCAACACCATCGGACCTGCGGCTAATCCCGGAGGCGCCCGCCAGGGCGATCGTGCGAGGATCGATGGCAGCTATTTCGACTCGAAGCGACAAGGAGCCGTGCAAGGGTGCCCGGTACTAATCTGACCCGCGAAGAAGCCCAGGAGCGCGCGGCGCTGCTGGAGGTCCAGTCCTACGAGGTGAGTCTGGACTGGACCCACGCCCCCGATCCGGAGGCGAAGACCTACACATCGGCCACCACAGTGCGGTTCCGGGCGACCACCCCCGGCGCCTCGACGTTCATCGACCTGATCGCCCCCAACGTGCGGGAGATCACGCTGAACGGACAGCCGGTCGATCCGGCCGAGGCCTTCAAGGACAGCCGCATCGCGCTGTCCAACCTGCAGACGGACAACGAGCTGCTGGTGGTCGCCGACTGCGCGTACATGAACACCGGCGAGGGCCTGCACCGGATGATCGACCCGGTGGACGGCGAGGCGTATCTGTACACGCAGTTCGAGGTGCCGGACTCGCGGCGGGTGTTCGCGGCGTTCGAACAGCCGGACCTGAAGGCCACCTTCGCCTTCACGGTGCAGGGCCCCGACTCGTGGCAGATCTTCTCGACCTCCCCCACCCCGGCGCCGCAGTCGCGGGGCGACGGCACGGCCGTGTGGGCGTTCGAGCCGACGCCGCGGGTCTCCTCCTACATCACCGCGCTGGTCGGCGGGAAGTACCACGTCGCACGTTCGGAGCACACCACCCCGCGGGGCCAGAAGATCCCGCTGGCGGTCGCGGTGCGCACCTCGCTGGCCGAGTTCCTGCGCCCCGAGGAGATCTTCGAGGTCACCGGGCAGGGCTTCGACTTCTTCACCGAGAAGTTCGACCGCGACTACCCGTTCGCCAAGTACGACCAGCTCTTCGTGCCCGAGTTCAACGCCGGGGCCATGGAGAACGCCGGCTGCGTCACCTTCCGCGAGGAGATGATCTTCCGCTCGAAGGTCACCGACGCCGCCTACGAGCAGCGCGCCGAGGTCATCCTGCACGAGATGGCCCACATGTGGTTCGGCGACCTGGTCACCATGCAGTGGTGGAACGACCTGTGGCTCAACGAGTCCTTCGCCACCTTCACCTCCTTCTACGCGCAGTCCGCCGCGACCCGCTTCAAGGACGCCTGGACCACCTTCGCCAACGGCGAGAAGTCCTGGGGCTACCGCCAGGACCAGCTGCCCAGCACGCACCCGATCGTCGCAGAGATCAGCGACCTCGAGGACGTGATGGTCAACTTCGACGGCATCACCTACGCCAAGGGCGCCTCGGTCCTGAAGCAGCTGGTGGCCTGGGTCGGCGACGACCACTTCTTCGAGGGCGTGCGCGCCTACTTCAACCGCCATGAGTGGGGCAACACCACGCTGGCAGACCTGCTCGGCGCGCTGGAGGAGACCTCCGGCCGCGACCTGAGGGAGTGGGCGAAGGCCTGGCTGGAGACCGCCGGACCGAACACCCTGCGGCCGATGTACGAGGTCGACGCCGCCGGCAACTTCACCTCGTTCACGGTGGAGCAGGAGGGCTTCTCCGAGCAGTTCCCGACGCTGCGCCCGCACCGCCTGGCCATCGGCCTGTACAACCTGGTGGACGGCTCCCTGGAGCGCACCGACCGGGTCGAGCTGGACGTCACCGGCGCCCGCACCGAGGTCGCCGACCTGATCGGCAAGGCCCGCCCGGCGCTGGTCCTGCTCAACGACGACGACCTCACCTACGCCAAGATCCGCCTGGACGAGCGCTCGATGGCGACCCTGGTGCAGCATGTCGGCGACTTCGCCGAGTCGCTGCCCCGCACCCTGTGCTGGGGCGCCGCCTGGGACATGCTCCGCAACGCCGAGCTGGCCGCCCGCGACTACCTCAAGCTGGTCCTCGGCGGTATCGGCCGGGAGTCCGACATCGGCGTGGCGCAGCTGCTGCAGCGGCAGGCCAAGTCCTCCGTCGAGCTGTTCGCCGACCCGGCGTGGCGCCCGACCGGCCAGGCCCTGCTCGCCGACGCCTCCTGGGAGCACCTGAAGGCCTCCGAGCCCGGCTCGGACTTCCAGCTCGCCTGGGCCCGCTCCTTCGCCGGCACCGCGGTGACCGACGAGCAGCTGACCTACGTCGCCGGCCTGCTGGCCGGCTCGCAGACGCTGCCGGGCCTGACCGTCGACACCGAGCTGCGCTGGACGCTGCTGATGGCGCTGGTGGTCGGCGGCAAGGCGGACGCCCCGGAGATCGCGGCCGAGCTGGAGCGGGACAAGACCGCGGCCGGCGAGCGCTACGCGCTGCAGGCGCGCGCCGGGCGGCCGACCGCCGAGGCCAAGGCCGAGGCGTGGGCCTCGGTGGTGGACGGCGACACGCTGGCCAACCACACGGTCGCCTCGGTGATCGGCGGCTTCCAGTCGGTTCCCGCGGACAAGCGCGAGGAGCTGCTCAAGCCGTACGTCGCGAAGTACTTCGCCTCGGTCGAGGGCGCCTGGGACTCGCGCACGCACGAGATCGCCACGCAGATCGCGACCGGCCTGTACCCGACCTTCGTGATCGAGCAGGCAACGCTGGACGCCACGCAGGCGTTCCTGGACGCCGCGCAGCCGGTGCCGGCGCTGCGCCGGCTGATCGTGGAGTCCGCGGACACCATCGGGCGCTGCCTGAAGGCTCAGGAGAAGGACCGCTCGGCGGCCTGAATCCGGTGAGCTGAGCCGGGATCCCCGGACAGACACGAAGCGGCCCGGGCGGGGAGAACCTGCCCGGGCCGCTTTCTTATGTAGCTGATGTAGCTGCCGTGCCAGACGTGCCAGATGTACTTGGCGTCCAAGCTGCCGGGTGCTCGCGGACGAGCGCCACCGCAGCCGCTGAAGGCGCGTTTACGGCTCGCTCAGGGCTCGGCTACGGCTGGTCTGCGTGCAGCACCGGCGCCTTCTGCGCGTGCTCCATCAGCGACCCCAGGCCGTTGACGAGGCCGCCGGCCAGGTCGCCGAGCGCGAAGGTGGAGGCCATGGCGGCCGCGGCCAGACCGGCGGCGCGGTCGTCGACGCGGCGCTTGGCGTCCACGCCGGTGACGATCTGCAGCTGGTTGCGGCGCGGGTCGACGACGACCAGCACGGCGCCGTCGGCGTCGGCCAGCTGCCGGTGCAGCCACACCGCCTGGGCGTGCAGGTCGCCCTCGACGGAGCCGACGTAGACCGAGAACTTCAGGCCGGTCTGCTGCTCGGCGGTGGCGATCGCCTTGGCGATGTCCTGCTCCTGGCGGGCGGTGAAAGCGTCACCAGCGGGCACTGGCGCCTCCCTCGGTCTGGGCCTCGGAGTAGGCCGTGAGCTCCTTCAGCGAGGTGCCGGTCAGCGCGCGGTCGGCGGCTTCGCCGTGCTCGTCGCGCGGGCCGCCGAACCAGACCGGGGCGGCCCACCAGCTCAGCTGGTGCGGCCGGTAGCGGTTGCCGCGGGCGATCGACGGGGCGAGCACCAGCAGCGCGATGACGCAGAAGATCGCAGCCGGGATGCCGATGTAGACGAGGATGGTGGCGACGGCGGACATGCCCTGGCCGGGGTCGTCGCCCGCGTCCCTGTGCAGGGCGAACGCGGGGGACGCCAGCAGCAGGGGGACCGCCGCCAGCGAGCCGAGGGTCGCCGTACGCAACGCCCGGCGCGTCCGCGCTTCGGGGGTGGTCGGTGGTTTCACTCCTCCACGGTATCTGACGTGGTCTCACGCCTGAAAAGCAGGGGCCGCCCCCGGCGAACCGGGGACGGCCTCTACACGGCGTGCGCTTAAGAGATTCAGGTCAGGCGGCCGCGAACGCGCCGTCCAGCCCTGAGCCTTTGGGCTCACCGCCATACGCCTCCAGATAAGGCGACCAGCGCGGGTCCTGTCTTCCTGAGGACAGGATCCGCCAAGCCGAACCGGCCGGCTGGGCCGGGGGCCGGCGCATGCGCCACCCCAGGTCCGGCAGAGGACGGTCCGCCTTCACGTGGTTGCAGCGCCGGCAGGCCGAGACGACGTTGTCCCAGGCGTGCTGTCCGCCGCGCGAGCGCGGGATCACATGGTCGATGCTGGTCGCGGGCGCGTCGCAGTAGACGCACCGGCCACCGTCGCGAGCGAAGATCGCACGCCGCGTGAGCGGCACCGCCCGGCGGTTCGGGACCCTGATGTAGCGGGTCAGCCGGATCACCGAGGGCGCGGGCATCGACCAGGTGGCCGCGTGGAGCAGGTCGCCGGATCCCTCAAGGGTGACGGCCTTGTCGCTGAGGATCAGAACCACTGCGCGGCGTTGGCTCACGACGCATAACGGCTCATATGAAGCGTTCAAAAGAAGTGCGTGCGGCACTGGTGCCTCCTGACCGAGTCCGACGCGTGGCTCGCGCCGGAGCTAACGTTTCCGCCCCGCTTCCAACGCACCCCTCAGTGCGGCTGATGCCTCAGCAGGCGCATCATCGCACGTCGGAGCGCGTGTCCACGGATCGGCTCACGGGTAGATCCAGTCTGTCCGCTGTTGTGGTTCCCGCGCTACCAGATTTCACGCACATCTTCAAAATCATGTGTCACGAGTGGGTTAACACAGATCGACCACAAGACATAGTCTTCTGAGGCATGTCGTCCTTTGTTTACCCGCAGGCCGAGCGCGTCGCCGCGGTGGACCACCTGCACGGTCGTGACGTCGCCGACCCTTACCGCTGGCTGGAGGACCCCGAGGACCCCAGGAGCGTTGCCTGGAGCGCGGCTCAGGACACGCTGTTCGCCGAAGCGCGGCAGGGCTGGACCGCCGCCCCGACCTTCGTCGGGCGGCTGACCGAGCTGATGGGCACCGGGGACGTCTCGGCGCCCTTCTGGTGCGGCGAGCGGCGCTTCCTGACCCGGCGGCGGCCCGACCAGGAGCACGCGGTGCTGCTCGTGGTGGACCCCGACGGCACCGAGCGGGTGCTGGTCGACCCGGTGGAGCTGGATCCGTCCGGCACCACGACGCTGGACGGCTGGCAGCCGTCGAAGGAGGGCGACCGGCTGGCCTACCTGATCTCGGAGGCCGGGACCGAGGAGTCGGTCCTGTACGTGATCGACGTGGCCACCCTGGAACGGCTCGACGGCCCGATCACCCGGGCCCGCTACACGGAGGTGGGCTGGCTGCCCGGCGGCGAGGCGTACTACTACGTCCGCAAGCCGCACCCCGACACGGTTCCCGAAGGGGACGAGCAGTACCACCGGCGGGTGAAGCTGCACAAGGTCGGGACCGACCCGGACGTGGACGACATCGAGATCTTCGGTGAAGGCCAGCCCAAGACCAACTACTACGGCGCGTCGGTCACCCGGGACGGCCGCTGGCTGACGGTCGACATGCACGCCGGCACGGCACCCCGGAACGACCTCTACGTAGCGGACCTGACCGCGAGCTCCCCTGAGCGCCCCGCACTGGTCCCGGTGCAGGTCGGGCTGGACAACCTGACCTCGGTCGCGATCTGCGCGGCCGACTCCCCGCTGGCCGGCAGCGCGCTGATCTGGACCGACCGCGAGGCACCGCGCGGCCGGATCTGCGTGGCCCCGGCCGGCGACCTCGTCTACGAGAACTGGCGCGAGCTGATCCCGGAGGACCCCGAGGCGGTCCTGGACTCCTACACGCTGCTGGACGGCCCGGAGCTGGAGCGGCCGCTGCTGGTCGTGGCCCGCACCCGGCACGCGGTCGGCGAGCTGGCGCTGCACGACGCGCGCACCGGTGAGAAGGTCGGCGAGATCCCGCTGCCGGGCTTGGGGACGTTGTCCGGGCTGAGCACCCGGCCCGGAAGCGCCCACGAACTCTGGTTCGCCTACACCGACTTCACCACGCCGACGCAGATCCACCACTTCGACGCCCGCACCGGCCGGACCGCGCTCTGGGAGGGGACGCCGGGCGAGGTGGAGATCCCCGAGGTCCGTACCCGGCAGGTCACGTACACGTCCAAGGACGGGACCGAGGTGCGGATGTTCGTCATCGACGACGGCGCATCCGGCGACGGGTCCGGCAACGACGACGCGGGCAGCGGCGCTGGCACCGCCGACCCCAAGCCGACCATCCTCTACGGCTACGGCGGCTTCAACATCCCGCTGACCCCGGCCTACAGCGCACGGATCCTGGCCTGGGTGCAGGCCGGCGGCACGTATGCCGTCGCGAACCTGCGCGGCGGCTCGGAGGAGGGCGAGCAGTGGCACCGCGCCGGGATGATGGAGAACAAGCAGAACGTCTTCGACGACTTCCACGCCGCCGGCGACTGGCTGGTCGACCACGGCGTCACGACCCGTGACAAGCTCGGCATCTTCGGCGGCTCCAACGGCGGGCTGCTGGTCGGCGCGGCGCTGACCCAGCACCCTGAGAAGTACGCCGCAGTGGTCTGCTGGGCACCGCTGCTGGACATGATCCGCTATGAGCGGTTCGGCCTCGGCGTCACCTGGAACGAGGAGTACGGCACCGTCGAGGACCCCGAACAGTTCGGCTGGCTGATCGCCTACTCGCCGTACCACCACGTGCATGAGGGCACGGCCTACCCGGCCACGCTCTTCCCGGTCTTCGACAGCGACAGCCGCGTCGACCCGCTGCACGCGCGCAAGCTGACCGCCGCGCTCCAGCACGCCACCTCGGCTTCGATCGCGGACCGGCCGGTGCTGCTGCGCCGGGAGTCCGAGGCCGGGCACGCGGGCCGCAGCGTGTCCAAGATCGTGGGCGTCTACGCGGACATGTGGGCCTTCCTCGCCGCCCAGCTGGGGCTGGAAGTCACGGGGGCGGGCGTGGAAGTCTGACCGTATGGATCTTCGAGTACTCACCGAGCCGCAGCAGGGTGCCACCTACGACACCCTGCTGCGGGTCGCGCGCGCCGCCGAGGACCTGGGCTTCGGCGGCTTCTTCCGGTCCGACCACTACCGGGCCGGCGGCGTGGCCGACGGCCTGCCGGGGCCCACCGACTGCTGGACCACGCTGGCCGGGTTGGCGCGCGAGACGACGCGGATCCGTCTGGGCTCCCTGGTGACGCCGGCGACGTTCCGCCTCCCGGGGCCACTGGCGATCCAGGTCGCGCAGGTGGACCAGATGTCCGGCGGCCGGATCGAGCTGGGGCTGGGCACCGGCTGGGACGCCGCCGAGCACGCCGCGTACGGGATCCCGTTCCCGGAGCGCCGGTTCGACCTGCTTGAGGAGCAGCTGCAGATCGTCACCGGCCTGTGGCGGACGCCGCTCGGCCAGACGTACTCCTTCAAGGGCGAGCACTACGAACTCACCGACTCCCCCGCACTCCCCAAGCCGACACAGCGTCCGCATCCGCCGATCATCGTGGGCGGCCGCGGGCCGAAGCGGACGCCGCGGCTGGCCGCGATGTACGCGTCCGAGTACAACTCGAACTTCCGGCCGTCGGACCAGGTGGCGGACAGCTATGTCCGCGTGCGGGAGGCATGCGAGGCGATCGGGCGCGATCCCGCCACCCTGACGCTGTCCGTGACCCTGGTCGTGGCCTGCGGCCGGACCGACGCGGAGATCGAGCGGCGGGCCGAGGCGATAAGCCGCAAATCGGCGGCGAACCAGGTCGTGCTGCGGCTGACGCCGGCGCAGCTCGTCGAGAAACTTGGTGAATATCACGCCGCCGGCGCGCGCCGCGTCTACCTGCGCACCTTCGACCTCGACGACCTGGACCACCTCGCGCTGATGGCGAACGACGTACTTCCGCTCATGCGCATCCTCTAATGTGGCGATGTTTTCGTACGTCTTCCCCATGACCCCGTGAGGCCCCGAACCACGTGTCAGTCGCAGTTTCCCCGCTCGCCGCAGCGCACAAGGCCCCGACGCCCGGATCGCCCGCCGATCCGACGACCGGCCCGACCGACTCGATGACAACGAAGGTGGTGCATGTGAGCAACTGGTTCAGCGACCACTCGGGAGTGATCGTCTCCGACACGATCGCCATCCTGTCGATCATCGTCGTCTCGCTGATCATCCGGAAGGTCACCCTGACCTTCATCAAGCGGGCCGTGGACAAGGCCGCGATGCGTGCCGAGTCCAAGCCGGGCCGCTTCCTGGAGTCCGGGCTGCTGATGGGCGCCGAGCGGCGGATGCAGCGCACCCGGGCGCTGGGCGGCGTGCTCGGCAGCATCGCCAGCGTGACCATCATGATCATCGCCGCACTGATGATCATTCAGCAGCTGCACATCTCCACCGGGCCGATCCTGGCCTCGGTCGGCGGCCTGTCGGTGGCGATCGGCTTCGGCGCCCGGGACGTGGTCACCGACCTGCTCGCCGGGATATTCATGATCATGGAGGACCAGTACGGGGTCGGCGACTTCATCGACGCCGGCGACGCCAAGGGCACCGTGGAGGAGGTCGGGCTGCGGGTCACGCAGCTGCGCGACATCGACGGCGTGGTCTGGTACGTGCGCAACGGCACGATCAAGCGGATCGGCAACCAGTCGCAGGGGCACGCGCGCGCCATCGTGGACGTGCCGGTCTCCTACACCGAGACCCCCAACCGGGTGCGCGACATCATGGTCGAGACCGCGCACCAGCTGTTCGAGGACCCGATGTGGAAGGACAGCTTCCTGTCCGAGGCGCCGACCGTGGCGGGCATCGAGTCCATCGAGGGCGACCACATGATGATGCGCGTCAGCATGCGCACCGCCCCGCGCGCCAGCTCCGAGGTGGCGCGCGAGCTGCGTTCGCGGCTGCTCCTTGCGTTCGACGAGGCCGGGGTGAAGGTCGGCCTCACCGCCGCCAGCGGGACCAACGGCGCCGAGGACGCGGTCGCCGTGGTGCCGCAGGTGCCGCAACCCCTGAAGAGTCCATCGAACGGTTGACCCCAGGGTTCAACCGGTAGCACCTCATGCCGGGCCCGCCTCCGGGGCCAACCTGGAGGCATGACCACAGCACTGCGCGTCAGGGGACTGCGCAAGAACTACGGGGACGCCGCGGCGCTCGCCGGCGTCGATCTGGACGTCGCCGCCGGCGAGGTCTTCGCACTGCTGGGACCGAACGGCGCGGGCAAGAGCACGGCCGTGGAGATCCTGGAGGGGTTGCGGGGGCGCGACGCGGGCGAGGTGTCGGTGCTGGGCGTGGACCCGGCCGAGGCGGACCACCGGTGGCGGGCCCGGATCGGGGTCGTGCTGCAGGAGGCCAAGGACTTCACGATGCTGCGGGTCGGGGAGGCCGTGCGGCAGTTCGGCGCCTACTACCCGGCGCCGCGGGACGCCGCCGAGGTGATCGCGGCCGTGGGGCTCACCGAGCAGACCCGGACCCTCACCTCGCGGCTGTCCGGGGGCCAGCGGCGGCGGCTGGACGTGGCGCTCGGCATCGTCGGCGGTCCGGAGCTGCTGTTCCTGGACGAGCCGACGACCGGCTTCGACCCGGCCGCCAGGCGGCAGTTCTGGGAGCTGATCCGCTCGCTGCGCACCGCCGGGACCACCATCCTGCTCACCACGCACTACCTGGACGAGGCCGAGGCGCTGGCCGATCGGGTCGGCGTGCTGGTCAAGGGACGGCTGGTCGAGGTGAACGCGCCGGAGCGGCTGGGCGGACGGGACCAGGCCGAGGCGATCGTGTCCTGGGAGGAGGACGGCCGCCGCTGCGAGGAGCACACCGCGGAGCCGACACGGTTCGTCGCGGAGCTCTCGACGCTGTTCCGGGGCGAGATCCCGGGGCTGTCGGTGGTGCGGCCGTCGCTGGAGGACATCTATCTGGGGCTGATCGGGGCGGACGAGGAGAGTGCGCGATGAGCGCGATCGCAGGGCAGACAGTCGAGTCGGCGGGGGCCGCGGTGGGGACGACTGAGGCCGTGGAGCGACAGCGCGCCACGCTGAGCGAGGTCTGGCGGATCGGCCGGGTCCGGATGGTCGTCGAGGTGGTGCAGCTGACCCGCAACACCGGGCTGCTGATCTACACCTTCGCGCTCCCGGTGGTGATGCTGCTGCTGTTCGGCTCGATCTTCCGGGGGCGGATCGACGGCACCTCGGCGACCTACCAGCAGGTCTACGCGACCGGGATGATCGGCATGTGCGTCATCAACGGCGCGCTGCAGAACCTGGCGTTCCAGGTCGCCACCGAGCGTCACGCCAAGGCGCTGAAGCGGCTGCGGACCACGCCGATGCCGGCCGTCTCGTACTTCCTGGGCAAGGTCGCCTCGGTGCTCGCCTCGACGATGGCGCAGGTCGCCGTGATGCTGCTGGTCGGGGTGACGCTGATGGGGCTCAAGCTGCCGGCCTCGCCGGGGCCGTGGATCACCTTCACCTGGGTGCTGGTGCTCGGCTGCACGGCGTGCAGCCTGCTGGGGATCGGTTTGAGCGGCCTGATCCGGTCGGAGAACGGCTCGGCGATCGTGTGGCTGCCGATCATGGTGTTGCAGTTCGTCTCGGGGGTGTTCATCCTGTTCTCGCAGCTGCCCAAGACCGTCCAGGAGATCGGCGCGATGTTCCCGATCAAGTGGCTGTGCCAGGGGATGCGCTCGGTGTTCCTGCCGGACTCGTTCAAGTACGCCGAGCCCGCGGGGTCCTGGGAGCACGGACGGCTCGCCCTGGTGCTGGCGGCCTGGTGTGTGATCGGCTTGGTGCTGTGCCTGAAGACGTTCAGCTGGCGGGGAAGGGACGACGGGTGACCGAGCCCGCGGGGACGGCGACCGGGCCCGACGGCCCGGCCGCCGTCGCGGTGTCCGTGCAGGCGGGTGTCCCGGCGGCGGCGAGCCAGGCCGGAGCCGGCAGCAGCGCAGGCGGTGGCAGTGGCGCCGACAGCGATGGCGTAGGCGGTGGCATGGGCGGTGGCGCCGACGCCAGCGCGGAGCCGGCCGACGACTCCCGGACCGCGACCAGCCCGACGGTGGCCGAGGACAGCCGCGAGTCCTTCCGCTCGTGGACGCGCATCGCCCGGCTGTGGGCGGTGGCGTGGCACTTCGCGCTCCTGGTCGCCGTGGTGCTGGTGTTCACCGGCAGGCAGCCGCTGTGGCTGCTGGTCCTGGTGGCCGCGATGTCGGCCTCGTACCTCCTGCTGGAATACCCCTGGCTGCTCGACCGAGTCCCCTACCGGGCGGTCTACCACCACCTGGCCATCGTCTCCGCGCTCTCCTTCGTCCTGGTCTGGGTCGATCCCAGCCTGATCTTCCTGGCGAGCATCGTCCTGTCCCAGTTCTCGCCGCTGGCCGGGTTCCGGATCCAGGGCATCGCGACCATGGCCGGCGTGGCGGCGGTGCTGACCCTGCCGATCCTGCTCAGAGGCGACTTGACCTGGGGCGACCTGGCCGGCTGGACCCTGACCGCCGGATCGGCGCTGCTGGTCAACCTGTTCATCGGCGGCTTCTTCGTGGAGATGCTGAACGACAACGACCGGCGGGGCGCGCTGATCCGCGAGCTGGAGGACACACACGAGGAGCTGGAGCGGGCCCACCACGAAGCCGGCGTGCGCGAGGAGCGCGAGCGGCTGGCCCGCGAGATCCACGACACCCTGGCGCAGGGGTTCACCAGCCTGCTGATGCTGATCCAGGCCGCCGACGCCACGCTGGACACCGATCCGGACACCACCCGCGAACGCCTGGACCTGGCCGCCCGGACCGCGCGCGAGAACCTGGCCGAGGCCAGAGCCCTGATCAGTCACACCGAAGGAGGTGGCGACCCGACCGCCGGGCTGCCGCTGGACGCGACGTTGCAGCGGGCGGCGGCGCGGATCGGCGAGGAGCTGGGGATGGCCACCTCGGTCGACATCGGCGGGAGCCCGCGCACGCTGTCCGCCAACGCCCAGGTGGTGACGCTGCGGATCGCGCAGGAGGCGCTGGCGAACGTCCGCAAGCACGCGCAGGCCGCGACGGTGACGGTCTGGCTGACCTACGGCGCCGAGCAGCTGACGCTGGCCGTGGAGGACGACGGGGTCGGCATGCCCGAGACCCCCTGCAAGGGCTTCGGCCTGCGCTCGATGCGCGAACGCGTCGAGCAGGTCGGCGGGGCCCTGACGATCACCAGCGCGCCCGGCGCCGGGACCCGAGTGGAGGCGGAGGTGCCTTATGAGTGATGGCGCGCGTGCGGGAGCTACGGGAGCTGCCGGACAAGCAGGATCAGCGGCAGCAGGGTCAGCGGGTTCGGCAGCGTCGGCGGCGTCGGCAGCGTCGGCAGGCCCGACCGGAGCGCGAAGCTCAGCCCGACTTGAGTCCGCCATCGGCTCCGCTCCCCCGAGTCTCCGGGTCCTGATCGTCGACGACCACCCGGTGGTCCGCGCCGGCCTGACCGGCATGCTGGCCGCCGAACCGGACCTGGACGTCGTCGCCGAGGCCGCCGACGGGGCCGAGGCCGTGCGCTTGGCCCTGGAGCTGGCGCCCGACGTGGTCCTGATGGACCTGCGGATGGTCGGCGTGGACGGCGTCGAGGCCACCGCCCGGCTGGCCGCCGAGGCCCCGGCCATCAAGGTGCTGATCCTGACCACCTACGACACCGACGCCGACATCGTCCGGGCCGTCGAGGCCGGGGCGACCGGTTACCTGCTCAAGGACACCCCGCGCGCTGACCTGGCCGAGGCGGTGCGGCTGGCCGCCCGCGGCGAGACGGTCCTGGCCCCGGCGGTGGCCGCCAAGCTGGTCAGCCGCATGCGCCAGCCCGCCGCGCAGCCGCTGACCCCGCGCGAGCGCGAGGTGCTGGCGCTGGTCGCGCGCGGCCTGGCGAACGCCGAGATCGGGCGCGAGCTGTTCATCAGCGAGGCCACGGTGAAGACCCACCTGGTCCGGGTGTTCGGCAAGCTCGGCGTGGACGACCGGACCGCCGCGGTGACCAAGGCCATGGCCCAGGGCCTGCTGTGATGGGGGCATGACCCCCGAACAAGCCAGAACCACCTTCCTGCTCCAGCCGCACGCGATCCTGGCCACCGCGGACGCTTCAGGTGTCCCTCACCTGGTCCCGGTAGTGTTCGCCGAGATCGGCGGCGGCCTGGCGCTGGTGGTGGACCACAAACCCAAGCGCAGCACGGATCTGAAGCGGTTGCGGAACATCGCGGCGAACCCACACGTCTCCTTATTGACGGAGCACTACGCCGCCGACTGGGACGCCTTGTGGTGGGCCCGCGCCGACGGCACCGCGCGCGTCGGCCCGCTGACGCCCGACGTGCTCGCCGCGTTCCAGCGGAAGTACGCGCAGTACCGCGCGACGCCGCCGCAGGGGCCGGCGGTCGCGGTGGCCGTCGCGAGCTGGTCGGGGTGGTCTGCACAGTAGCCGCCGGCGGTAGTCGAAACGGCCGGGCCGGGCGGCTCGCGGGAAAGACTCTTGACGAGTGTGTGCGGGACCGCTAACCTGCCTTTTCGTTAGTAAACTTTCCTAATAGATGCCCACCGGCACCGGGAAGCGGGGAGGAGAATGCCGCCGTGGCCAATCCTGACACCACCCCCGGCACCCCCCGCCTGTTGCGGTCCATCAACGACCGGTCGGCCCTGGAGCTGCTCCTGGAGCACGGACCGCTCACCCGCACCCGGATCGGCGCGCTGACCGGACTGTCCAAGCCCACCGCCAGCCAGCTGGTCGACCGGCTGCTGACCGCCGACCTGATCGTCCCGGCCGGCACCGCCGCCGGCGGCCCCGGACCCAGCGCGCAGCTGTACTCGGTGAATCCGAGCGCCGGCCACGCCGGCGGGGTCGACGTCACCCACACCCGGGTCACCGCCGCCCTCGCCGATCTGGCCGGCGAGGTGGTCGGCGAGTTCGAGGTGCCGGTGGTCGGCCGCAGCGCGGCCGGCAGCGTGGAGCGCGTGCGCGACGCCCTGCACGGCGCCGCCGAGGCCGCCGGGGTCGCCCCGGAGTCGGTGCGGCACGTGGTGATCGGCGTCCCCGGCGCCCCGCACCCGCAGACCGGGCAGCTCGGCTTCGCCCGCGACCTGCCGGGCTGGCACGGCGGCAACCTGGGCCGGCTGCGCGAGCTGCTGGGGGTGCGGGTCGAGGTGGAGAACGACGTCAACCTCGCCGCCATCGCCGAGCAGCACCTGGGCCAGGCCCGCGGCGCCGACGACTTCGTGGTGTTCTGGATGGGCAACGGCATCGGGCTGGCGATCGTGCAGGACGGCCGGTTCGTGCGCGGCGCGACCGGCGGCGCCGGCGAGATCGGCTACATGCCGGTCGCCCTGGATCCGCAGGACCCGCTGGCCCGCTCCTCCAAACCGGTGAAGAACACCTTCCAGAACATCGCCGGCCGCCCGGCCGTCCTGCAGCTGGCCCGCGAACAGGGCATCCGCGTGGACGACCACGCCGAGGCCGTCCGGCGCGCGGTGGAGACCGGCAACACGGCCATGCTGACCACCCTGGCCCAGCGCACCGCGCGCGGGCTGGCCCCGGTCCTGGCCGTCCTGGACCCCTCGCTCGTCGTCCTGTCCGGCGGCACCCTGCGCGCCGGCGGCGACCTCCTCAAAGACCTGATCACGCACGAGCTGCACGCGGTGGCGGTCCCCCGCCCGACGCTCGCGGTGTCCACCGTGGAGGGCAACCCGGTCCTGGCCGGAGCCATCCACGCGGCGCTGCGGACGGTGCGCGAAGACCTCTTCAACCGCGGGGTGTAGCCGCGCGTATGGACGCCATGGACCGGGACAGGAGCCTGACATGAAACTCGCCGTCGTAGGCGGAGGATCGACGTACACGCCGGAGCTGGTGGACGGCTTCGCGCGGTTGCGCGACACCCTGCCGCTCACCGAACTCGCCCTGATAGACCCGGCCGCGGACCGGGTGGAGCTGATCGGCGGGCTGGCCCGCCGGATCTTCGCGAAACAGGGTCACCCCGGCACGGTCACCACGCACTCTGGGCTTGACGGGCTGGAATCCGGCGTCGAAGGCGCGGACGCGGTGCTGATCCAGCTGCGGGTCGGCGGGCAGACCATCCGGAACGTCGACGAGAGCTTCCCGCTGGAGTTCTGCTGCGTCGGCCAGGAGACCACCGGGGCCGGCGGCTTCGCCAAGGCGCTGCGGACCGTGCCGGTGGTGCTGGACATCGCCGAGCGCGTCCGGCGAATAGCCCCGCAGGCCTGGATCATCGACTTCACCAACCCGGTCGGCATCGTCACCCGCGCGCTGCTGGACGCCGGGCACCGGGCGGTCGGCCTGTGCAACGTGGCCATCGGCTTCCAGCGCCGCGCCGCCGCGCACCTGGGGGTGGAGCCGTCGCGGATCAAGCTGGACCACGTCGGTCTCAACCACCTGACATGGGAGCGCGGGTTCTACCTGGACGGCACGGACTTCCTGCCGAAGTACCTCGACGAGGCGCTGGACGAGGTCGCGCACGACATCGAGCTGCCGGCCGAGCTGATCAGCCGGCTCGCCGCGATCCCCTCCTACTACCTGCGCTACTTCTACGCCCACGACATCGTGGTCAAGGAGCAGATCGACCAGGTCGCCAAGGGCGAGAACCGGGCCAAGGCGGTCGCGGCGGTGGAGGCCGAGCTGCTGGCGCAGTACGCCGACCCGACGCTGGACACCAAGCCGGAGGCGCTGAGCAAGCGCGGCGGCGCGTTCTACTCCGAGGCGGCGGTCGAGCTGCTCGCCTCGCTGCACGGCGGGCCAGACAAGCAGAGTGAGGAGCAAGTCGTCAACGTCCGCAACGCCGGCACCTTCCCGTTCCTGGCCGACGACGCGGTGATCGAGGTCCCCGCGATCGTCGACGCCGCCGGGGTCCGCCCGGCACCGCTGCGCGCCCCGATCGAGCCCTTGTACCGCGGTCTGATCGGACACGTTTCCGCCTACGAGGAGCTGGCCGTGGAGGCCGCGATCAAGGGCGGCGTGGACCGGGTCCGCACCGCGATGCTCGCGCACCCGCTCATCGGCCAGGCCGACCTGGCGGACAAGCTGGCCGACTCGCTGGTCGCCAAGAACCGCGACTTCCTGCCGTGGGCGTGACCGGGGCGGCCGTCCTGGCGATCGACGGCGGGAACAGCAAGACCGAGGTGGCGCTGGCGACGGCGGACGGCACGGTCCTGGCCTGCGTCCAGGTCGGCGGCTTCACGCCGCACCTGGGCGGCATCTCCGGGGCGGTGTCGGTGGCCGGGCAGGGTGTGGCGATGATCCGCGCCGAGCTGGGACTGCCGGCCGACCAACCGGTGGCCGAGCTGCTCGCCGCCTACGTCGCCGGGGCAGACTTCCCGGTCGAGGTCGAGGCGCTGACCGCGGAGTTCGCGGGGCGCGGCTGGGCCGAGCGCACCATCGTCGACAACGACTCGTTCGCGCTGATGCGCTCGGGGACATCGCGGCCCTGGGGTGTGGCCGTGGTCTGCGGGGCGGGCATGAACTGCGTCGGCATCGCCCCGGACGGCCGGCACGCGCGCTTCCCGGCGATCGGCACGGTCTCCGGCGACTGGGGCGGCGGCCCGGGCATCGGTGAGACCGCGCACTGGTACGCGGTGCGTGCCGAGGACGGCCGCGGGGCGCCGACGGTGCTGCGCAAGGCTGTGGCCGAGTACTTCGGCTGCGCCTCGATGGCCGAGCTGGTGGAGGCGATCCACTTCGGCCGGATCGCCGACGACCGGTTCGGCGAGCTGGCGCCGCTGGTGTTCGAGGTCGCCGGGCTCGGCGACGAGGTGGCGCTGTCGATCGTGGAGCGGCTGGCCGACGAGGTCTGCGCACTGGCGTTCGCCGCGATGGGCCGGCTGGACCTGATGGACTCCGAGGTCGAGGTGGTGCTCGGCGGCGGAGTGCTGCGGGCGCGGCAGCCGCTGCTGACGGCCGGCATCGACCGGCGGTTCGCCGAGCGGGCGCCGCGCGCGGTGCGCATCGTGGCGGCCGAGCGGCCGATCCACGGCGCGGTGCTGCTGGGGCTCGACGAGCTGGCCCGGCGGTAGATGTACGGGCCCCGGCGCGCACGCCGGGGTCCGTCTCCTGAGATGACTGTGGCCCCTGTCTCACCGACGGGGGCCACAGTCATTTGTTCGTTTTATAAACCGCTCACTGCTCGCAGGCTCAGACGAGCGCGGCGTCCAGCGTGATCGACGGAACGCCGGCCAGCGCCTTGGACACCGGGCAGTTCGCCTTGGCGGTCTCGGCGGCGGCCAGGAAGTCCTCGGCGCTCAGGCCGGGCACCGAGGCGCGGACCACGAGGCGGATGCCGGTGATGCCCTCGCCGGGCTGGAAGTCGACCTCGGCGTGCGTGTCGACCTTCTCCGGCGGGGTGCCGGCGCCGGCCAGGCCGTGCGAAAGCGCCATCGAGTAGCAGGTGGCGTGCGCGGCCGCGATCAGTTCCTCGGGGCTGGTCTGCTCCGCCGCCTCGGTGGCGCGCGACGCCCAGGTGACGTCGAAGGTGCCGCTGTGCGACGAGGCCAGCGTGACGTTGCCCTTACCCTCGAGGAGGCTGCCCTCCCAGTGCGTGTCGGCCTTGCGCGTAGTCGCCATGGGTGTCCCTACCTTCTTCCTTGCAACAGTCGAAAGCTCCTGACGCGATCCTCTCACGCGGCCGACGGGTGTGCTCAGCCGATCCGTTTGAACACGTAAACGTTGTTCACACTGTCGGCGAACACCTCTTCGTAGTCGTAGCTCGGGTGCCGTGTGCGGACGAATTCCAGCGGCGACGACTGCCCGTACCACCCTGTGCGGTCCAGATCGAAGGCCTCGTATTCGGGCGCGTCGATGATGTTCGGGTTGCCGATCCACAGCGTCTGCGTGCGGGCCGCCAGCGCGGGCAGCATCTCTATGGTGGTCTCCACGGTGACCCCTGAGGGGACCTTCGCTTCGGCGCGCTTTATGGCCTGCGCACGTGCAGTGGGGAACCAGGTCTGGTGGTGCAGCAGGTCCTGGAGCGGGAAGGACTGCGTCAGCGCCGCGGCGATCGCGAGCATGGCGACGGCGCCGTGCTTGAGTTGGGCGTCGCCCAGGGAGCGGAGCCAGGTCTGTGGTCGCTCTTGCTCGCGGGAATCCTTCCTCTCGCGGGACTCCTTCATAAGGATCAGACCGTGGATCGCCGCGGCGAACACCACGACCATCGGGACCACGCTGTAGTGGAAGTCCGTGCCCCAGTAGGACGGCATGACGTTCACGAAGCGGGCCACCAGCGCCGGGACCGCGAGCAGGACCAGCGGGGAGCGGAGCGCGACGAAGGCGACCGGGACGAGCGTCATGAGGATCGTGCGCTCTTTGTCGCCGATGCCGTTCATGAACTGTTGCGGGACGCAGGTGAGGAGTTTGCCGACGCCGGCATGGAGTTTGGGGTCGAGGCAGCCGCCCTCGTTCCAGTACTCGTAGACGCCGTTGGGGTTGAAGTGCGGTATGACGATCTTCACCAGGAAGGAAGTCGTCAGGACCCCCAGGGCGACACCGGAGACGAGGGTCGCCCCTTGGGTGACGCGGCGGCCGGTGAAGCGGGTACGGGCCACGACCAGGGCGATGATGATCGGGACCAGCAACGCGAGGTCTTCTTTGACGAACAGCAGCGGGAGTGCCCAAAGGATCGTCTTGCGGTACTCGCCACGGATGTAGGCGCAGAGGCTGAACGCTAAAGCGGGGACGGCGAAGGCCACCTCATGGAAGTCGAAGTTCGCGGCCTGGACGACGCCCCAGGACAGTCCGTAGGCGATGCCTATGGCGTAGCCCTGGTGACGGCCCACGAGGTCGATCGCGGTCCTGGTGAGGGGGACGGCCGCTAGGGCGAGGAGGACGGACTGCGCCACGAGGAGGGTGATCGGCGTCGGGAAGACGCGGAAGAACGGGCCCAGGAGCATCAGGACCGGGTGCCAGTGGTCGCCGAGGAGGTTCATGTCCTGGCCTCGTATGCCGGTCATGGGCGCCTGGAAGTGGGCGTAGTCGCGGACCGCTTCCGTGAAGATGCCGAGGTCCCAGGACATGGATTCGCGGCGTTCGTAACGGAGGATGGAGATCAGCGCATAGAGAGTGAAGGCGCCGGTTGCTATGAGCCAGGGAGCGAAGCGCGCGATCTTGGTCTGAGGCTCCTCCAGCTGCGTCTCCGGCGGCTTTTCCGCTTCCGTTTCGAGGGGCTCTGCAGAGAGATATTGGAGGTCCTGCAGCGGTTCTGCGCGGGACGTCTGTGCCGGGAAATCTGCGCGATCGACCCCTCGCATCGGTTTAGCGAACCCCGTATCCAGCGCTTTTGACTCCCCCGGCATGTATGAAGCATAGAACCCGGCCCCTGAGCGGTGGGACAATGGGGCCCGTGAGTGATCGCGAGGAACCCGTCACGTTCTACGAGGCGGTCGGCGGCGCGCCGACCTTCCGCAAGCTGGTCGCGCGCTTCTACGAGGGAGTGGCGACCGACCCATTGCTGCGGCCGATGTACCCGGAGGAGGACCTCGGGCCTGCTGAGGAACGCCTGCGCATGTTCCTGGAGCAGTACTGGGGTGGACCGACCATGTACTCGGACCAGCGCGGGCATCCGCGCCTGCGCATGCGCCACTTCCCCTTCAAGGTCGACCCCGCGGCGCGCGACGCGTGGCTGGTCCACATGCGGGTGGCGGTGGACGAGCTCGAACTGCCGCCGCTGTACGCGGCGGAGCTGTGGGACTACCTGGTGCGCGCCGCGCACAGCATGGTCAACGCCGAGTAGAAATCCACTCGTGGCGCCGATCGGGGCGGGTTATCGTCGGCGCCATGAGCGAACGCACCTTCCGGGTCACGGTCCGCGGCTCCTTCGACGCCCTGACCGACGACCAGCGCGCGACGCTGCTGGCCGAGGCGGCGGAGCACGACGTGCTGAACGCGGCGTTCACCACGGAGGGGCGGCTGACGTACGACGTGGCGATGCGGCCGTTCTTCACGTTCCGGTACCTGGAGCACGGCGAGCGCGAGGAGGACATCGTCGCGGCCGGCGAGCGTGCGCAGGCGAAGGCGGAGCAGTGGCTCGCCGAGCGCGGGTACGGGTACAAGCGGCTGAAGGTCGGCGCGGAGGACATGGCGCTGATGCCTTTGGCAAAGCGGCAGCGGAAGGCTCAGGCTGCAGGGTAGGTGGGGGCGGCAGGGCAGGGGCGACAAGGGCGGCGCGGTCTGAGCGAGCGCCCGGCCGAGTAGCCGAGTAGTCGGCTCCGCCCGCCTCAGCCCGCGTCAGCGCTCCCCGCCGGCAGCCGAGTAGTCGGCTCCGCCGGCCTCAACTCCCGTCAGCACTCCCCGCCGCCACCCGGATCCAGCCCGACCACCGCCGCCACCAGCCCGGCGAACCCGTCCTCCCCCATCGGCTCGACCGCGCGCTCGCGCAGCGCCGCGAGGAACGTGCGGATCGCCTCGCTCGCGACCGTCATCCCGTGCTCGGTCAGGGTCACCAGGATCACCCGGCGGTCGGCCACCGAGGGCCCGCGCTCGATCATCCCGGCCTCGGCGAGCCGGTCGGCGACCTTCGTCGTGCCGGCCGTCGAGAAGCCCAGGACCGCCGAGAGCTGGCTCATCTTCGCCGTGCGCTCTGGGCTGCCGACCAGGTACCAGAGCGCCTGGAACGCCGAGGGCGACACCCCCGTGCTGGCCTCGACGTCGTCGAGCAGGCGGCCGTTCAGCCGCCGGAACGCCCCCTGAAGCTGGTTCCACTGCCGCAGCAGCGCCAGGTCCGCCATCGAGGGGCAGGCCCCGTCCCCGTCGCTGTGCCCGTCAGTCCCGCTCACGTTGACCAGGATAGGCCCCCGAGCTACTATCTCGCCAGCTAGTTAATTGCTGGCGAGAAGATTACGAGCTACCTATCAGCCCACCCCACCGACCCCACCGACCCCACTGGGAGCCCGCCATGAGCGAGAAATGGACCCTCGACCCCTCCGGACACGAGGTGACCGTCCGGCACAAGACGTTCTGGGGCCTGGCCACGGTCCGCGGCGTGTTCAAGACCGTCCGCGCCGAGGGGGTGCTGAACGAGGACGGCACCGGCACGGGCACCGTCACCGTCGACTCCGCCTCCCTCGGCACCCGCCTGGGCAAGCGCGACTCCCACCTGCACTCGAAGGACTTCTTCGACGCCGACCGCCACCCGGCGTTCCAGTTCGTCGCCGACCGGATCGGCCCGGTCACCCCGGACAGCAGCGAGGTTCAGGTCGAGGGGACGCTGACGGTCCGCGAGACCGTCAAGCCCTTGAAGTTCATCGCGCACGCCGACCGGCACGGCGACTCCGTCACGCTGACCGCGACGATCCCCTACGTCCGTGCGGACTTCGGGATGACGTGGAACCAGCTCGGGATGATCGCCGCCAAGGGCGAGATAGGCGTGAAGCTGCGGTTCACGCGGCAGGACTGAGGAGGCCGGCGGGCCTGCCCAAGACCCGCCAAGGCCCACCAAAACCCGCCAAGACCCTCAGGCCAGCAGACCGGACCCGGTCCGCACCACGACCGTCCCGAACGGAGCGTCCAGCCGCAGCCAGCGCCCGGCCGTGCGCACCACCGCCGACGCGGACTGCGCCTGCCCGAGGAAGGCCATCGCCCGGGCGGCGTGCGCGGCCCGCACCGGCAGCCCGAAGGTCAGCGGCTGATCCCAGATCTCCGCGGCGATGCGGTCGACGGCCGCCCGGGTCCGCCGCTGATCCGGAATCGCCTCGGCCTGCGCCTTGAAATCGGCGATGCCGGCCAGCGCGGCGGTCTCGACCTCCGCGACCGGCAGCTCGCCGACCGTCTGCCAGCCGGCGCGCGGCGGCAGGAAGCCGGTCCACGCGGTCGCCCCGGCCAGCGGACGCGGCAGGGCCAGCGAGCCGTCGTCGGCTATGGCGTGGAGGAGGTCGCCGGCCGAGACGGTGACGTCCACCTCCGCGGCGAGGTCGGCGAGGTCCTGATCCGCCTCGGACGCGGGCCCGCCGGGGCCCAGGGCCACCGTGCGCAGCGTCAGGACGTCGAACGGCGGCCGTCCGTACACCCCGATCGCCGAACCCGACGCCACCACCCGCACCGCCGCGGCCTTGTCGAACCGCAGCAGCCGGGTCAGGTATCCGCCGAGGTCGGCCGCCTCATCCGCGCCTGCCAGCAGCAGCGCCGACGCCTGCGTGTTCACGCCTGCTCCGGGGTGAGGTAGACGGCGAGGTAGTCCTTCTCGACCTGCGACAGCCGCCGCAGGTGGTTCCCCGCGATGTCGAACGGCACGAGCACCGAGCTCGCGATCGCGTAGACGCCCTCGTCGTCGCAGATCTCGTACGCCACGGTGAACTTGGCCGCGCGGATGTCGGTCACCCAGACCTCGACCCGCACCGGCTCCGGGCGGTAGACGAGGGGGCGCCGGTATTCGATCTCGTGCTTGGCCACCACCGTGCCGAACGTCTCGAAGCCCTTCACCCCGGCCTCGGAGGCGCGGCGGAACATCCAGTCCACCCGCGCCTCCTCCAGGTACCGGAGGTAGACCACGTTGTTCACGTGCTGGTAGGCGTCCATGTCGGACCACCGCAGCGGGCACAGGTAGACGTGCCGCTTCCCCGGCCCCCGGTGCTCGGGAGCCGCGCCCGGGCGCGGGGAAGCGGTCGTCGTGCTCGTGTCGGCGGTGCCGGTCATCAGTCGCGCGTCAGCTTCCGGTAGGTGGCGCGGTGCGGGCGCAGGGACTCCGGGCCCAGGCGCTCGGCCTTGTTCTTCTCGTAGCCCTCGAAGTTGCCCTCGTACCAGAACCACTTGGAGTCGCCCTCCCACGCCAGGATGTGCGTGGCGACCCGGTCCAGGAACCAGCGGTCGTGGGAGATGACCACGGCGCAGCCGGGGAAGTCCAGCAGCGCGTTCTCCAGCGAGGTCAGCGTCTCCACGTCCAGGTCGTTGGTCGGCTCGTCGAGCAGCAGCAGGTTGCCGCCCTGCTTGAGGGTCAGCGCCAGGTTCAGCCGGTTGCGCTCGCCGCCGGACAGGATGCCGGCCGGCTTCTGCTGGTCCGGACCCTTGAAGCCGAACGCCGAGACGTAGGCCCGCGAGGGCATCTCGACCTGGCCGACCTTGATGTAGTCCAGGCCGTCGGAGACGACCTCCCACAGGCTCTTCTTCGGGTCGATGCCGGCCCGGTTCTGGTCGACGTAGGAGATCGAGACGGTCTCGCCGATCTTGACCGACCCGCCGTCCGCCTGCTCCAGGCCGACCATGGTCTTGAACAGCGTGGTCTTGCCGGCGCCGTTCGGGCCGACGACGCCGACGATGCCGTTGCGCGGCAGCGTGAAGGACAGGTCGTCGATCAGGACCCGGTCGTCGAAGCCCTTGACCAGGTCGTTGACCTCGATCACGACGCTGCCCAGACGCGGGCCCGGCGGGATCTGGATCTCCTCGAAGTCGAGCTTGCGGATCTTGTCCGCCTCGGCGGCCATCTCCTCGTACCGGGCCAGTCGCGCCTTGCTCTTGACCTGGCGCGCCTTGGCGTTGGAGCGGACCCACTCCAGCTCTTCCTTCAGGCGCTTCTGCCGCTTGACGTCCTTCTGGCCCTCAACCCGCATGCGCGAGGCCTTGGTCTCCAGGTACGTCGAGTAGTTGCCCTCGTAGGGGTAGGCCCGGCCGCGGTCGAGCTCCAGGATCCACTGGGCGACGTTGTCCAGGAAGTACCGGTCGTGGGTGACGGCGACCACGGTCCCGGCGTACTTCTCCAGGTGCTGCTCCAGCCAGTTCACCGACTCGGCGTCGAGGTGGTTGGTGGGCTCGTCGAGCAGCAGCAGGTCGGGCGCCTCCAACAGCAGCTTGCACAGCGCCACACGGCGCTTCTCGCCACCGGAGAGCACCTTGACGTCGGCGTCGCCGGGCGGGCAGCGCAGGGCGTCCATCGCCTGCTCGATCTGCGAGTCCAGCTCCCAGGCGTTGCGGTGGTCCAGCTCGTCCTGCAGCTTGCCCATCTCCGCGAGCAGCTCGTCGGAGTAGTCGGTGGCCATCTGCTCGGCGATCTCGTTGAACCGCTTGAGCAGGTCCAGGGTCTCCTTGACGGCCTCCTGGACGTTCTCCAGGACGTTCTTGGTCTCGTCCAGCGGAGGTTCCTGCAGCAGGATCCCGACGGAGGCGCCGGGGGCGAGGTTGGCGTCGCCGTTCGACGCCGTCTCCAGCCCGGCCATGATCTTCAGCACGGTGGACTTACCCGCACCGTTCGGACCGACGACGCCGATCTTCGCGCCAGGAAGGAACGACAGGGTCACGTCGTCGAGGATGACCTTGTCGCCGTGGGCCTTACGCGCCTTGCGCAGGGTGTAAATGTACTCCGCCATAACCTAGAGCTTAGTTGCCGCGGGGTAATGGTTATGACGCCGTCACGCCGGAGGCGGGGATGTGACCGGGGTCACGCGCGCCGTTTTACACTTCGCAGCACTCTGATTCCCGTGCCTTGACTCTTCGGTAGCGGCGTTTCAGCAGGCCAGCGGCGAAACGAGCGTGTCACCGCCCGGCCGCGAACGCGGCGCCCCGGACGCATCCACGCACCCGCCCTGCGCGCCGGTGGCGCGAGCGTAGACGGCGACGAAATCGCGGGCCGAGTGGCTGAAGTAGCGCTCGGCGGGACGCGGGTAGTCGCCCCACTTGAAGGGGCGCGGGTCGCCCGGGTTGGCGGAGGCGTCGTAGGCCATGAACGAGGGCCAGCTGATGTTGATGTCGAGCTCCATCGCCCGCACCGCCCCGGCCTGCTGCAACGCGGTGGCGAGCGAGCGCGGCGACATCGTCGGCCCGAGCGCGAAGACCACATCGCCGTCAGCGGTGACACCGACCCCGGACCGGCGGACATAAGTGGCGCCGCCGTCGGTGACGCCCCAGGTGAAGAGCGAGTCGATGTCGCCGGCGATGCGGCCGCCGTCGATCATCAGCTGCCGCTGCTGCCGCACCCCGACGACGTCGGAGTCGAGCTTGACGTCACGGCCCCACACCCCGACGGTGAAGGAGCCATCGCGCCGAAACACCTCGGCCGCGACCCCGGGGACGAGCGGACCGTACTGCTTGCCGTCGAGGTAGAAGCCGCCCTGCGAGTCCCCCATGAGGAAGCCGCCATTCCAGGTGGCGATGAGCCCATCGCGCCGCCCGCGCGGCAGCATGTCGGGCTGCGACCAGCTGCCGCCGGGCTGCGCGTAGCCGGGATGGAGCTCGAAGCGCGCGGCCGACTCCTTGATCCAGGCGATCGCCACCGGCGCCGAGGTCCCGGCGGCATGGAGGAGCGTGCCCTGGACGACGGGCTCGCCGTGCGCGTCGATGGCGAGGACGCGCCATTGGCCCTCGTTCGGGAAGGCGCGGGACGCGGACGCGACGAGCGGGGTTTGGAGGGGGTAGGTGTGCGGGGCCGCTGCTGCTGGCGTTGGGGCGACCGCGCCGGCACCGGCACCGGCGGCATGCTTCGCACCGTGGCGCAGCGCGGCCGAGGCGGCAAGCGGCTGCGCGGACGCGGAGGTCGCCGAGTGGCGCGCCCACACCGCACCGGTCACCGCAGCGGCCACGGCGGCGCCGACCGCCAGTGCTGGAATCCATCGCGCGCGAGTGCGCTTCATGTCGCCCACTGCGGTGTTTTGCCCGGAACGCCGCGCGGGCAGACGACGCCGAATGGCTGATGTGGAGCGTGCGGGCGCGGCAGCGCGGGTGCGGCGCACGCATGAGCGGCGCGGTGCGGCGCAGGTGCAGTGCGGGCGGGCACGAGCGGCGCAACGCAGGCGCGGCGACAGTGGGTGCAGTGCGGGCGCGGGGTAGTGCCGGCGAGCATGGCGGCCACACATCAGCCGAGCGGCCTGCGGGCGGCACATCGGCCAGCACGAACAGCTCGGCGGCTCGGCACGCAGGCGCGGCGCGAACTGCCGTGGCGCCAAGCATCAGGGCCGTCTGACAGCACGATCCGCGCGACAGCGCTTCGGCACGTGGCGCGGCAAACAGGCGGGCCGGCGTTCAGCGCGAGGCACGGATGCGGAAGCATCATGCGGCGCCGCGGCCGGGGCCGGGCGACTGGCGGTTCTCTCCTTTCCCCCGCCCCCATCCCACCTGCCAGTTTGCGCGCGCGGGCGCGCCGCGAGGGGCGGTCGGTCCCCGCGACCGACCGCGTGCCTTGTTGGCGAGGGTGCTTGAGGGCGGTGGTGGCCGCGGGCTCAAGCGGTGCTGGTGTTGGTGCGCTGTCATGCGGCTGTGGGGAGGCTTGTCACCTCCCTCTCGGTGCGTGTTGTTTCGTCGGGGCTGTCGGGGGCGGGGGCGATGCCCAGCCTCGGCGGGGCTGTGGTGTCGATCGCTGCGACGCCTGCGCCTGCGGGCTCCGGCTCGGCGGGGCCGGGTGTGGTGGCTGCCGCGAGTGACGCTGTGGCTTCCTC